>SBFZ01000018.1 GCA_006227095.1 Bacteroidota bacterium
GATGATCAGAAGACCTCCGGAACCATTACCCTGTCGAGTGAGCTGTATGACGGCGGATCATACTATTATGCGATGGGACTCTCCTTTGATGAGGCAAAGGAGGTTCCCACGCAGCCTGACCAGTATCGGGCTGATATAGTTCTGGGTGCAGGACCGGTCACTACCGGCGGACCGGTGGTTGCTTACCTCTCTGCCAATACCCTGAATCCGCCTTTTGCGCTTGCAGGGACCTATGGCACATCAGTCGAAGCGGTCACAGCCTTCAAGGCTCTCAAAACCGTGGGCAGCTACACATGGGTTGACCTGGCGGCACCGCTGGAAGCCAACCAGGTTTGGGTGGTAAAGACCCGCGACGCAGATTACGCAAAGCTCAGGATCATCAGCATTACGCTTGACAATTCTGGTGATGATCCGGTTGCCACCTGTATGTTGGAGTGGGTATGGCAGCCTGGCGGATCGGCAACATTCCCGTAACAGTTATGAAGGCACCATCACATGAAGAGATCTTCAGTGTCACCGATGACGATTCGTTTGAGAAGATGGCACTGGAGATCTTTCGTTTCCAGGCTGCCGGATGCCCGGTTTACAGGGAGTATATCAGCCTTCTTGGGATAAACCCGGAGAAAGTTGATTCCATTTTCTCCATACCCTTCATGCCCATCTCGTTTTTCAGGGACCACGATGTGATAACTTCCGGTCGGCCTGACTTTATCCCTGCCGCACCGGGCCCCGCTGCCGGCAGAATCTTCCTCAGCAGCGGCACCACAGGTGTAAAGCAGAGCCGCCACCATGTCAGGTTTCCTGAGATTTATGATGCCAGCCTGGAGCGGACCTTCCGCCACTTTTACGGTGACCCGGCAAAATATGCCATCATGGGGCTGCTTCCTTCATATCTGGAACGGGAGGGATCTTCGCTGGTTTATATGGTGAACAGGCTTATTCAGCTGTCAGGCAATGATGCCGGTGGATTCTTTCTTCATGATCAGGAAGCCCTGTTCAGATCAATTGGCAGGGCAAGGATTGCCGGGCTCCAGGTGCTTCTGATAGGTGTCACCTTTGCCCTTCTTGACCTGGCAGAGGAACATCCGTGTGATCTTTCTGACATTATCATAATGGAGACCGGAGGGATGAAGGGCAGGAGAAAGGAAATAATAAGGGAAGAGGTGCATGATATCATTATGAAGGCTTTCGGTGTAACCGGGGTACACTCGGAATATGGCATGACCGAGCTGCTCACCCAGTCTTATTCCCAGGGGGCAGGAGTGTTCCGGACGCCTCCATGGATGAAGGTTTTGATACGTGACAGCCATGACCCGATGTCACATTCGGCTGATGAAGGCTCTTCAGGCGGCATCAGCGTGATTGACCTGGCCAACATATGGTCATGTTCCTTCATAGCTACTGCTGACCTTGGAAGGATGCATGCCGGAGGCAGTTTTGAGGTACTGGGGAGGTATGATAATGCAGATATACGGGGCTGCAGCCTGCTTGCCGGGAACGACCTAGTCTAACTGTAGCACCTTCCCGAGCCAGCCGAACAGCCGTTCCTGGTATGATGCCGGGCACATGTCGAGGCTCTGGGCACACATGAACCTGATCTCCGGATGGGTTTCACAATGCCTGATTTTATCTTCAACATATGCTTCAGGCCTGTTGACCGGCTTCAGATAAACCAGTTCAGGCCGTGCAATGTTCCTGTTGCCTTCAAGCAACTGAAGGTGATTGGCCAGGGATATGAAAGTGAATTGTGAATAATCACGGAAACGATAGGAAATATTCTTTTCCAGCATAGGAATATTCTCACTGAGATACTTTTCAACGCTGGTCCTGTTTACAGGATGCGGCGTATGGGCATTTGTAAAATACCTGAACCTGAAGCCAAGTTTTACTGCTGCATTCCACTGTGCTGCATGGAATGAGGCCCTCGGCTCAAAACTCCTGTTTCCGAGGATCTTCCTTTGAATAAAGGTTCTTCCGTGGTTCCAGAGCTCCCTGGGCAGGGGTGCAGGCACCCATCTCCCCCTCATGACGGGCCTGCCATTGATAAACCAGTCCTCAGTTCTCACCGGCCTGACAAGGAATGCATCATCATTGAAATAGACAAAATTGTCTGAAAGCCCCTTTATTCTCCATATCATGTTCGCAATGGAGATGCTGTTGAAGGTGGGCAGGTACTGTCCGAATCCTTCAAATATCTCCCTGTGATCAACTATCCTGATTGAACCTGTCCTTCCGGGGAAATACTTCCGCACATCTGCATCAATACCAGGGTCCTGTTCATCCGTTACAATGAAGATATTCCTTACAAACGGGGCAAACCTGAGTATTGAGAGGACACAGTAGCGGATCTCATTTGATGATGCAAAGCGTGTCGGATGGGCTCCTGAAGCTGTTGTAACAGGGCCCCCGGAGAGATAGCGGTTCCTTTTTTCAACAAGCCGCGGATCATCACCGTCGACCCAGGCAATCACAATATCAACAGGCATGTCAGCCTCAGTAAAGGTGCTGTCAGCTCCCAATGGTTCTCCCTTCTGATTCCGGTCATTCATTGCTGCAACTGCAAACAGATCATAAATATAATTCAATTGACGCTTCCCGGTTCTGAAATTTTCATTTCCGGCATTTCAACCCAGCATTGCGTCAAGCCATCCGAATATCTTTTTCCGCTGAGCGGCTCCGAGCATCTCTATGTTCTGGATACATACCGATTTGTACCGGCTGTCACTGCTGCACTTTTCCATCCTCTGGTCCATTGTCTTTTCACGGTAGTAAGGATGGAAGTACCCCATCCTGAGTTTTTCAAGATTGCGGTTTCCCTTCCGGATCTCACGATGGTATATAAGAGATGATGTCAGCAGCTGGTCAGGGTCCCTGAAGCGATAGGAGATTGTCTTTTCAAGCAGACCGGGGTTTGCCGCAAAAAACTCCGAAAATGTCTCCCTGCTGAACGGATGCGCCGAATGATCATGAAAGAAATAGCGCCACCTGAATCCAAGCTGCGAGCCGCTTCTCCATTGCCTGATATAGAACGAGACTTTCGGAACATAATCCAGGTTCTTTTTTATATGCCTGTTAATCAGAATTTTGAGCCAGGTTCCGAGTATTCGCCTGTATGGAGGGAGAAGCCATTTTCCCCTTAATACCGGGCGGTCACCATTGAAAAAGTCCTCCTCGTGGTGTTCCCTTATCAGTATCAGGTCATCATTGAAATATACAAACCGTTCTGCCAGCCCTTCAATACGCCACATCATTGTATGGATTGATGAGCTGTTGAAGGTGGGAAGGTACTGCTCGTAGCCCCTGAAGATCTCCTTATGGTCTACGATTTTAAGCGAGCCGGCCTTTTCAGGGAACCTGGTCTTCACCATCTCATGAAGATCCGGGTCCTGTTCATCGGTAACCACGTAGATATTCCTTATGAAACCAGCATACTTTAGGATTGACCGTATGCAGTAACTGATCTCGTCAGAAGACGCAAAGCGAAGAGGAAGGGATCCGGGGTGGGATGATGACTTGTTTTCGAGTGCCAGGTAACGGTTTCTCTTTTCGGCAAGTTTTTCGTCACTGCCGTCAACCCACAGGATTACTGCGTCTATTGGCCTGTCCGGAGCCGGATTGCTCTTTTCTGACATTGTTTTAAGGTAAATTTACTCTATTGGATTTTTTTTTACAATTTTAGCCTGAAATTATTGACTGATGCCCGACAGTGCCAAAAAAAAGATCGGAGTCATATCCATGGCCAGGAATGATCAATTCTTTATTCCCAAATGGATTGATTATTACGGGTCGCAGTTCGGGTATGAGAATCTTTTCCTGATACTTGACGGGCATGACCAGGATTTCCCCTCAGGCAGTGAACCGGTCAATGTAATCAGAATTCCCCGCGAGAAGCAGAGCAGGTCGAGGGGTGACAAAAACCGGATTGACCTGATATCTGCTTTAGCAAAGGCTCTTTTTCAGAGGTACGATCTGATAATTGCGCATGACATTGATGAGATACTGGTTGCAGATCCGGCACACCATTCAGGGCTGGCCGAATATCTCCAGCGGCCCATAAAATACTCCTCGCTCTCTGCCCTGGGCCTTGACGTCGGGCAGAACATTGATAACGAGGGCCCCATTGATCCGTCGCGCCCGTTCCTTCAGCAGAGAAGTTTTGCACATGTATCTGCACGATATACCAAGGCGATAGTTGCAACCCGGCCTGTCAGATGGGGTTCCGGCTTCCACCGGGTGGTGAACAAGAACTTCCATATAGACCCCGAGCTCTTCCTGTTCCATTTTGGAATGGTCGATTTCCAGATAGCCCGGCTTAAGATGGAGGATCAGTCACTCCTCAGCGCCGGATGGCAGGGACACCTTGACCGGAGATATGAACTCTTTGAACTTATCAGGAAAAAGACTCCCATTGAAGGCGATTCATTCTTCAGCCAGGCAAGAAGAAGGGAGAGCCTGTTCCGCCCCATATTTGCCCTGAACAAACCGGGCATGCTTAT
>SBFZ01000241.1 GCA_006227095.1 Bacteroidota bacterium
TACCAACACATTTCGTCATCCTATAGTTCAACTGATGGATCCCAGAACCGTTCCCTGAATTCAAGTACCATGTCATCAACCACTGTGAAACCTTCATTCTCAAGCAGCTGCTGCATGGTTGTTGAGGTTCCGAAATGATGCTTCCCGGTGAGCATCCCGTTCCGGTTTACCACGCGGTGTGCAGGCACGTAGCCGTGACCGTAGTGTGATGAGTTGAGTGCCCACCCCACCATCCTGGCGGAGCCGCCTGAGCCGAGGTACCTGGCGATGGCACCGTATGATGTTATACGGCCGTATGGTACCAGCCTGGTCACCTCGTAGACGCGGGTGAAGAACCCCTCATTGTCACTCTCCCGGGCTGATGATCTCCTTTTCATTGGGCAGTCGGAACGACAGATAAGTAATGGGAATCCCCTGTTTGAGGAACAACTCCTCATAGTGGGTCCTGATTGAGAGGAGCTGGTCACCCGGCATATCGCCGTGCAGGTCAGTAACAGAGGTTATGGTCTCAAGTCCGTTTTTCTTCACAAGTTCAACGGTATAATCATACAGCTCCCGGCAGTCGGTCTTGAGGTGAACGATGCCTCCATCCCTGAGGTATTGCCTGTAGAGGTTCAGGAACTGAGGGCCCGAAAGCCTCTTTTTTTCCCTTTTCCGCTTCATCTGGGGATCAGGGAAGGTGAGCCAGATCTCATCAATTTCGCCCGGTGCGAAGAATGAGGATGTAAATTCTATTCGGGTGCGGAGGAACGCAGCATTGGGGAGACCCATTGTATTGGCCTGCTTGGCTCCCCGCCACATGCGTGCGCCCTTGATGTCAATACCGATAAAATTCCTTTCCGGGAAGAATGTGGCCAGACCAACGGTGTATTCACCCTTTCCGCAGCCAAGTTCAAGTGTTATCGGGTTGGTGTTTCCGAACCACTCTTTGTGCCACCTGCCCCTGAGGCTGTGGTTTTGCCTGAAGACCTCCTCGAACGACGGCTCGATCACATGGTCGAACCCCTTCATTTCAGCCCACCGTGCATGTTTGTTCTTGCCCAAAACCCAGGTTATTTTTTGTTGCCCTCCATAAGGGATATCTTCATCCCCATGTCATATACCCCCTTCAGGATGGTGTCTCTCATTCCATGTATAACCCTGAAGTGATACTCACCGGATTCAGGGAAGTAGACATTTGATTTATAAGGTATTGACAGTTCCCTGAGTTCCCCTGCGCCACGGCCCAGCCACTCTCCTTTTTCGTCGGTTACCATCGCCTGCAGGGTGTCAGTTATCACGGTGCCGGACGGGAAGGTTGTGAGGATGAACAGGTATATGTTCCTGTATGGGTATTCGGGTGAAGTACGGAGTGAGAGCTCGATATTATATGTTTTTACCGTGTCATCAATGGCGCAGGCGTATTTTGCAGGTTCATACATGCTCCACCTTCCGTCTTCAAGGCTGAAGTTTTCAGAATACCTTACATTGCGGTTGCATGCAGTGGCAGTGACAACCAGCAGGAGGACGGCTGCCAGCAGTTTATTTTTGCTTCCTTTCATTTTTCTTGTGGAATTGTCTGTGCCGTCCCTTCCCATCGCGGTTACGGCTCTTGGTTTCAAACCTTGTCAGGCCGCTGTTCTGCAGCAGAAGGTCATTGCCTCTCTCCATTTTGTTGTTTGTTGCCCCCTCAAGCAGGTTATCGGGCCTTATTCCCCTTCGGTTGAGCTGTATTATTTCCCGTACGCGTGCAACGGGCACTGGAGTAAGATTGGCGGCTATGCGCGGATCAGTGGAATACCAGTAAACGCCGGTGTGTACCTCCATCTTCATGAAGTAAGCCGTTCCGCCCGAGAGTTCCAGGTGGATCTCCCTCGAGGGGAATTCCTTCTGGGCATCAATATAGCAGTCAAGCTCATAGTTCAGGCAGCACTTCAGCTTGCCGCACTGGCCGGCAAGCTTCTGGGGGTTGAGTGACAGGTCCTGGTAGCGGGCGTGAGAGGTGGTCACCGACACGAAGTTGGTGACATGGGTGGAGCAGCACAGCTCCCTTCCGCAGGTACCAATACCTCCGATACGTCCGGCCTCCTGGCGGGCTCCTATCTGCCTCATCTCTATCCTGATATGAAACTCCTCGGCCAGCACCTTTATCAGCTGGCGGAAGTCAACCCTCTCATCGGCAAGGTAATAGAAGATGGCCTTGGTCTTGTCACCCTGGTACTCAACATCACCTATCTTCATTGCAAGCCCAAGGTTCTCAGCTATTTTCCTTGAGCGAAGCATGGTGGGAATCTCAAGTTTCTTTGCCTCCTCCCATTTCTGAAGGTCAACCGGCCTGGCCTTCCTGTAGACCTTTTTCATCTCATCAATGACCGGCCTGATCTTCATCTTCTTCAGCTGCTGCGCCACCAGGAAACCGGTCATGGATACATACCCGATGTCATGGCCGGGAGAGGCTTCAACCGCCACCAGGTCATCAACTTCCAGTTTAAGGTCGTTAACATTGCGGTAAAATCCCTTGCGGGTATTCTTGAAGCGAACCTCCACCACCTCGTTGTACCGGGCGTCAAAGGGGAGATCGGCAAGCCAGTTGTATTCGTTCAGCTTGTGTGCCCCGCTTTTGTATTTTATTTCAGGCTTTACCGGCTCCTCTCCGGGCTGGACCTGTATATCTTCGTTTGTCATAGGGTCAGTTTACGCTGTGCCGTCACGGATGATCAGTTTCATCCCTTCCGGCAAGGTGAATGCAAAATTAGGAATAAATGAGCTATTTTCAAGGAATTCCCTTTACTTACCTGATAAGTCTCATTGTCTTCAGGGCCAGGTCAAGGAAAATCATTTTGGTGTTGCCGTTGCTCTCAACGTGAGCATATGCAAGGTTGAACTCACGGTTGAGGGCATTGATGTTCCTGTCATTTATGAAGGGATGGAACCTGTCTGAGAACTCATCTTCTGCCCGGGTGAGATAGACCAGCCTGTTTTCCCTGCCGTTGAAATTCAGGATAAAGTTTTCACGGATCATCCTGAGGGAGTAGGAGAGGAAGCTCTTCTGTCTTTCCCTTCCGAGGCCGGCTGTTTCCTCTGACCAGGTGACAAGGGAATGGATATCACGGGTATAGGCTGTTCTCATCAGCCTGGTAAATCGGTCAAGGTGAATGGTTGTGCTCTCATCATCACGAGCCAGCTCCATTGCCCTCACCAGGTTGCCATTGGCAATGGCAGCTATTCCGGAGGCTTTATCCCGGTCTATGCCCAGTGTCTGTACCAGGTGAGCACTGAGGTCACCGGATGGTATGGCCGGGATCCGTATATGCTGGCACCTTGAGGTGATTGTGGGGAGCAGCTTGTCATCCTCTTCCGAGACCAGGATGAAGAGGGTTCTTGCCGGTGGCTCCTCAATGATTTTCAGGAGCTTGTTGGCAGTCTCGGCGTTCATCTTCTCCGGAAGCCAGATGATCATGATCTTGAAATCTGACTCGAACGATTTCAGGCTGAGCTTGCGGATTATCTCGGCTGCCTCGGCAACGGGAATCAGGGCCTGCTCATTGGCTACCTCCATGGCTTCAGTCCAGGTACTTAGCGAGAACCACGCCGAGCGGAGCACCATTGCCCGCCACTGGGAAATAAAGGTATCACTCACCGGTTCGGTGCCCGATTTCTTTTTGATTACCGGGAAGACAAAGTGAAGGTCAGGATGTATCAGCTTATCATACTTCACGCATGAGGGGCAGACACCACAGGCATCCTCCGCGGTGCGGTTCTCACAGCTCACGTATCTTGCGAAGGCGAGTGCGAGGGCAAACTTCCCGCTTCCCTCAGGGCCATAAAAGAGCAGTGCATGACTGACCCGGTTCTCCGCCACGGAGCTCCTCAGCCTGTCAATCACTGCTTTCTGTCCAGGTATCTGGGAAAAGTTCATAGTGCCCTTCGGATAACGAAGAGCAAATGTACTAAAAATTGACCTATCTGTGCCGACAGTGGTTTTATCGTATCATGCCGGCAGAGGGAGCAGATCAGAAGGGGTGATATCGGACTACGGTGTAAGCCTGTAAGCAGCGGATTATCACAGTGCTGCCAGCGCTTTGTCGTAATCCGGCTCCTGTACCGTTTCCGGCACCAGTTCTGTATATACGACGTTCCCTTTTTCGTCAACCACCACGATGCTGCGTGCGTACAGCCCGGCCATGGGGCCGTCGACCAGATCAACACCGTAGGCCTTTCCGAAATCACTGTCACGGAATCCTGAGAGAGTCACGACATTTTCTATCCCTTCTGTGGAACAGAACCGGCCGTGGGCAAACGGAAGATCCTTTGTGATTGCCAGGACAACAGCATTGTCCCTGCCGGCAGCAAGCTGGTTGAACTTCCGTACTGCCGTGGCACATACTCCCGTATCAAGGCTGGGCGAGATGTTCAGGATTACTTTCTTACCCCCGAGCTCTTTAAGTGAGAGTGAGCTGAGATCTGATTTTACCAGTGTGAAGTCCGGTGC
>SBFZ01000328.1 GCA_006227095.1 Bacteroidota bacterium
GCCTTGTCCCTTCCGAAATGCTTAATGCGTTGTCCATAAAATCATTAAGCTTGTCAATCCTTTTTACCCTGATGTCAACCGTAAACATTGCTGGCGGGGGCTCAGCATCCTTTGAGGGTTCAGGCTTCATGAACCTTGAAGGGAAAATGTCAGCAAGAATTCCGTTGATGCTTCTCTTTATGGCCTCAAAAGTATAGTGTCCCCTCACCTCCGCATCAGCGAAGTCTGATTTCAGCAACAGCCGGGGCTCTCCGTTGATGATGTCTGAGTTAACAAGGAAATCATATATGTTAAGTTTTCCAACCGAGTTCTCAAGAGTTGAGTTGATCAGCCTCAGGTCACCTTCAAGGTTGTCAGTGCTGTTTCCCCTGAAGTTGGCAGTAACAAGTGCGGATGCCCTGAAGATGCTGTCTTTCTCAGAAAGGTTCAGGGCATGAAGGTCAGCCCTCGCAAGGTTCATGGTAAAGTCAAACTCAGGCATGCTCTTCTCAAGATCGAACCTCCCCATCAGGCTCATTTCGATGTTGGGCTCCATTACCTGTACGGTGCCATCCCAGATACGGTCAGCATATGTGCCGGCGACCTTGATGTTCCTGTATGGATATTTGTTGATCTCCACGCTGTCAATCACACCGTTGATGTTCGCGGAAAGATGACGGAAGGAGGTCATTGAACCGTCAATGTCAGCATGCATCCACAGTCCCCCGAACATCTCCCCGTTTCCGGCAATGTATCCCAGGTCAACATCACTGGTCCGGAGAGAACCCCTGAAGCCAAACGTATTCTTCCCGTCAGGCTTCAGGGAGAGGTCTGTGTCAAATGCCCCTCTTTCAGTTGTAAGCCTTCCGAATGAGACAAAATCAGTGGTAAACCCGTTGAAGCTTCCCTGGTAGGAGATCAACCCCAGTTCATGGACAACGGCTGGCAATGTGACGGGCTTCCTGCCGGGTATTGTGAACTTTTCAATGTCATCAGCAGTGGTCCTCATGTCAGTGAAATCAATAAAGAGATAGCTCTCGCTGACCGATGGGAGACCGGATATGTCAAAATCAAACCTCAGCCTGGTTGCAGATTCATAGTCAACCCTTACATTCCTTCCCTTCATTGCAGACACTGTCCCGCTCAATCTACCGGACATGTTGACCCTTTCACCCATACCGGCCAGTGGTCTGACAAAATATGCCAGATCAGAAGTATTGACTACGGAACTGTTGAACTGAATATCCATCCTGACCTCATTGATGAAGTCCCTCCAGGAAGAGGTGTCACGGGGCAACAGAAGAATCTTTTCGGCAGAGATGGCACTTGAGTCAGTTATTATCTCTATCTCCCTGAAATGCAAATTACTTCCGGCAACAGCCAGGTTCATGTCAACACTCCTGCCGGCAAATCCCCCCGATTCGGTGAAAGCCAGACCCCTTACAGCCATGCTCACGGAATCAGGTATTATCCTCAGGTCACGGACTTTACCGTTGATGTGGCTGAGATGCATGTTCTTGAAATTCACGCTGCCTGGAATGACACCGGCAGTATCTGTCCTGTCGGCAAGGGTGAATGATCCGTCAATGAGATCTATATCGGCAAACCGTATGTCAATGGTTCTGAGGCTGTCCCGCTCCCTGTCCCTCCTGAGTGACAACAGGTACTGTGTAAGGTTCAATATCCCGGTAGTATCCTGGATCAGCCTGAAGTCAGGGTTCCGGATATCAATCCTGCCAAAACTGAATCTTCCATGTGACGGCCTGATCTCACGGATCCTGAGATCAACCCTCCCGGCAGCAAGGAGAGTGTCTCCGTTCAGGTCCCTGAAAAGCAGGTCATCAAGGACCAGCGTATGCCGGAATGAGTATGAAACTCTTCCGATGCTGATCTCTGCTCCTGTCTTTCCGGCTACTGCCCCTGTGATTTTGTTTACCGTCCACGTCTGTATCCGCGGTGCCTGGAGAAGCAGGAAAAGAACAAGTGGCACGGTAACCAGAACTGCCACTGTGATAAGAAGGACCCTGACGATTTTTTTAATAATTTTGGCCATTCACGAAAAAATTCCCGCCGCTGGCGAAGTTATAAAAAAAGAGTGATACAAAAATGACACCAGAAATAACGATCCTCGCGATAGAATCATCCTGCGACGACACATCGGCCGCGGTTATCTGCGACGGATTCGTTCTCTCAAACCTGATTGCAAACCAGGCTGTTCATAAAGCATATGGAGGCGTGGTGCCGGAACTGGCCTCCAGGGCCCACCAGGCAAACATCGTTCCGGTAGTCAGCCAGGCACTGGCTGCTGCCGGCAAAAGGGCCGATGAAGTCAGCGCCGTGGCTTTCACCCGCGGACCGGGACTTCTGGGTTCACTTCTTGTCGGAACATCTTTTGCAAAAGGATTCGCACTGGCCCGCAATATACCTCTCATTGCCGTAAACCACCTCCAGGCTCATGTAATGTCTCATTTCGCCATGGAACACGGAAAGGAGAACCGTGTTCCGGAGTTCCCCTTCCTCTGCCTCCTTGTATCAGGCGGACATACCCAGCTCATAGTTATACGTGACCATCTGTCGATGGAACTTATAGGCAATACGATTGATGATGCAGCCGGTGAGGCATTTGACAAATGTGCAAAGGTGATGGGACTGCCTTATCCCGGCGGACCGGTCATTGACCGGCTGGCTGCTGATGGTAATCCGGATGCGTTTCATTTTGCCAAGCCAAGGATACAGGGACTTGATTTCAGCTTTTCGGGACTCAAGACCAGCTTTCTATATTTCCTCCGTGACAGGGTGGGGGAGGATCCTGATTTCATTGCCCGGAACCTGAATGACCTTGCAGCTTCACTCCAGAGAACCATTATTGAGATATTGATTGCCAAGCTGGTACGTGCCTCAAAGGAGACCGGCATCAGGGAGATAGGAATTGCCGGAGGTGTCTCGGCCAACGGGGGGCTCAGACGTGCGGCAGCCAGGGAAGCCGGTAAACGGGGATGGAACCTTTTTCTTCCGGAGTTCAGGTATACCACAGATAACGCCGCCATGATCGGGATAACAGGTTACTACAGCTACCTCAAATCAGATTTTACTGACCACAGCGTGATACCCGTTGCCCGGATTGACACATGAGTGCAACAGGCAGGAGGCAATAGGCAATAGGCAGTGGTGGATTTGAGATTTCCGATTTCTGATTTCCGAAGTGTGAAATTCGCAAATCGCAGATCGCAGATCCCAAATCGCAAATCCCTTGCTTCGGCGAAGACAATGTCCTGTATACAAACGTGTCACAGTGATCTCTGAGCTGTCATGGTTGTTGCTATTTCCCGCATCACACCTGTTCGGAATAATAGAATGCCTCTTTGCCTGGGTAATAATAGCGTCCCCGTGCTATTTTTTCAGGGTAAATGAAATAATCAAGATCGGCTTCAGCGCACAGTTTTCCCTCGCCATCAAGGAGAACAGCAGTGATCAGAGCATTCTTCTCCCTTTTTTCCACGAGCCGTGCCTCAACTGTCACCATTCCCTTGCTGATATGAACCGGTTTGAGATACCTGACAGTCAGTGAGGAAGTTACACCTGATGTGCCTGCCTTGATGTAGATGCACCAGGCTCCCACCTCGTCAAGCAGGGTGGCAATGATGCCACCGTGAAGTACATTGATATAACCCTGGAAATTTGGATCCGGATCCCACGAAGCCCTAAGCTTATCATCATCTTCCTCGAATTTCAGTTTCAGGCCGGCCTTATTCCCGGGACCGCATCCGAAACACATGTTCTGGTCCGCATCAAACGGATTCTTTATTTTCCTGGTTTTTGACATTTGTACTATTCTTCTTCTGTTTCTTCCTTTTCTGGGCCACCCATGCGCTGAGATACAACAATGATATTATCAGGTACGAACAGCCAATGATGAAAGTCAGAGCAGCAAGTGACAGCGAGGGTTCATCCCTGCTTGTAACGGCAACCTTCATCCGGTATTGATATCCGTAGACTGACATGAAGATTACCATTACTGCCAGACCAAGCCCAAGGAATACCATGGTTCCGTCAATGATTGTCGTACTCTTGTATACCTGACTCTTCCTGAACTCAGCATACGTGGCTCTTGCATAGGCCTCAGCCCTTTTCCTTGCTTCAGCCTGCCTGTAATCAACCCATGCCTGGTAGTTTCGCCTCACCTCCTCCTCGGAAATATTCCTTCCGTGAGGATGTGTTGTCAGGTATTCATATGCCTCGGTGATTCTTATGAATATCTCCTGGGCATCAGGCGATTGATTCCGGTCAGGATGAAATTCCATGGCTTTCCTCCTGTATGCCTTCTTTATCTCATCATCTGAAGCACCCTGCCTCAGTCCGAGTACCCTATAATAATCCCAGAGATTCATTCATTAAAGCATTCCCTAAATAAGGTCATTTTTTTCTCAGGACAGATATTCCTCATATTGTTTTTTCCGTTATTCTTATAAATTTGTAATTTAAA
>SBFZ01000223.1 GCA_006227095.1 Bacteroidota bacterium
GACTGGCACTGGCCTCTTACCTGAACTCAAAGCGCCAGTCGCTGGGTACCAGGCAGATGATTGAGGCGACAGCCATAATCATCGCCCCGGTGCTTCTTATTGCCGTACAGCCTGACATGGGATCGGTGGTAACCTATTTTGCCTTCTTTATTGTCCTTTACCGTGAGGGGATGAGTATCTGGGTATTTGTTACCGCAATCATGGCCGTGACACTGTTCCTGCTTTCCCTGATTCTCGGAAATCTGCCGGTGGCCATTGGCCTTCTCGCAGTTGCTGCCATTGCGTTGCTTGTCACCTCAGGCTACATGACCACCCTCAGGGCTGCAGGCATAATGGCTGTCATGGGTGGCATTGCATTCCTTGCCGGCCATTACCTGCTTGATCTTGATCCGGTGCTGATTATAGTAATGGCAGTTTTCCTTTCCGGAGCAGTCTATGCGTGGTTTATCTACCGTCTGAAAATGGTGAATCAGGCTATCATCTATGCATTTCTGCTTGGAGGACTCCTTTACCTGTTCACAGTTGACTATGCCTTCCATGAGATACTCAAACCTCATCAGCAGACGAGGATAAACATAATGCTGGGGATGGAGGATGACCCGTACGGCGAGGGTTACAACCTCAACCAGTCTCTCATCTCAATCGGGTCAGGCGGATTTGCCGGAAAGGGATATCTGAATGGCACCCAGACCAAGTTCAAGTTCGTACCGGAGCAGAGCACTGACTTCATCTTCTGCACTGTTGGCGAGGAATGGGGGTTCATCGGGTCAACAGTGGTAATAGGACTCTTCGTCTGGTTGCTTCTCAGGCTCCTGATGATGGCCGAGCGGCAGCGGACAACATTTGTGAGGGCCTACGGGTACGGGGTCTTCGGGCTGTTCCTTGTACACTTCTTTGTGAACATCGCTATGACCATAGGTGTGATGCCGGTGATAGGCATACCACTGCCGTTCTTCAGTTACGGTGGAAGCTCACTGTGGGGATTCACCATACTGCTGTTTATCTTCCTGAGGCTCGATGCAGGAAGAACGGAGTACCTGGGATAACAGGAATGCAGGAACCCTTGGATGGAGGATGGTTGCCCCGTGAGAGGGGTGGCAGGCGGCTGGTTGTATCAAAAGGTCCGCAGTGCCTGTGGACCTGGGGGGGGATGAAGGAGGTTGCCGGCCATGGTGTTACCGGCAGGTTCCCGTGCATGGCGGTCATCGGAAGGTTCCTGTGCCAGGTCAGAACGGTACCCTTATTCCCGGTGACAGTTCTATCCCGAATTCAGATTCAACGTAGTTTATAAGTTGCGGGAAAAACTCCATGAAGTCTTCCTCAATGGAGTAGTACTGTTTTTTCCAGACTCGCATGGCCCACCGTGTCTCCCTTGGAAGGGATGTGATGCCGCTGAGGGTCTTGAGCACCCTGCGTATCCCTCTACGGGTCTGGTAGGTCTCCAGCCAGTTGTCAATAATGAAGAAGGGCATTTTCTCACGCACCGTATCCGGAAGGATCTCGAAGTTATTGACCATGGCCCTGTAGAAGTTATAGGTTACGCTCTCCAGCGGCCTCCGGGAGAAGAGATCCCATTCCCTGGTCAGGTAGTGATCATACAGGATGTCAATTATCACCCCTGCATATTTCCGGTAGCGTCCAATGAAATGAAGTTTGCTGCGGTGGACCACCGGATGCCTGTCGGTAAAGGCATCGATATGCCGGTGGATGATTATTCCCTTGCGGATTCCCTCCGGGTACTTCAGGTAATCACGTCCCTTCACATAATCGCCAATATAGTTGCCGATAATTATATTATCCGAGTCGCCTGAGAGGTATATATGTGCCAGGACATTCATCCGCCGAACATTAGTGCAAAGATTCTGCCAATCTTCTGAGGTTTAAAATATTAAGCAGTGAATTAATCAACAAACCTGTCTGATTTATTAACTTGCATATTATCAAAATATTATAAGCCTCAGAAAGTTTGAGCGAAACTGACTATTATCACTTCCGATTTCAGTTACAAATTATAAATTTGCCGGATACGCCAACTAATCTATGCAGATATTCTTAAAAAAAAATCAATAACTAACTAGGAGGTTATATGTTAAAAAGGAATGTTATTATTATTGGAGCCGCTGGCAGGGATTTTCACAATTTCAACACCTATTTCCGAGACAACGAGCTCTACAATGTTGTTGCATTCACCGCTGCCCAGATACCGGATATTGACGGCAGGAAATACCCTGCCGAGCTGGCCGGGAAGCTTTATCCGGGCGGCATACCCATTTATTCCGAAAGTGATCTGCCCCGCCTTATCAGTGAGATGAAGGTTGATGACTGTGTCTTTGCATACAGTGATGTCACATACCACAAGGTAATGTCAATGAGCGCAATAGTGAACGCTGCAGGGGCAAACTTCATGCTGCTGGGGTGGAAGGAGACAATGGTAAAGAGTAATAAGCCGGTTATAGCTGTCGGGGCTGTCCGTACAGGATGCGGCAAAAGCCAGACATCAAGAAGGGTTATTGAACTCCTGATGAAAAAGGGTCTTAAGGTTGTAGCTGTCCGCCACCCGATGCCTTACGGTAACCTGGTTGAGCAGAAGGTACAGCGTTTTGCCAGTGTTGAGGACCTGGAGAAGCATAAGTGCACCGTTGAGGAGATGGAGGAATACGAACCTCATGTTGTCCGTGGCAACGTAATTTATGCAGGTGTCGATTATGAGGCAATACTTCGTGCTGCTGAGAATGATCCTACAGGTTGTGATGTTGTGCTGTGGGACGGCGGAAACAATGACTTCCCCTTCTACAGTCCTGACCTGATGATCACCGTTACCGATCCGCACCGTGCCGGACATGAGCTTACCTATTATCCCGGTGAGGTTACCCTTCGCCTTGCAGATGTGGTTGTCATAAACAAGATGGACAGCTCCGCTCCTGAAGACATACAGACTGTTCGTGAGAGCATTGAAAAAGCAGCACCGAAAGCTGTGGTTGTTGACGGCGCTTCACCCATCAGGGTTGATGATCCTTCAAAGATCAAGGGAAAGAGGGTGCTTGTTGTTGAGGATGGCCCGACACTGACTCATGGAGAGATGAAGATAGGGGCAGGTGTGGTTGCAGCCCGCAAATTCGGAGCTGCCGAGCTGGTTGATCCGAGGCCTTATACCGTCGGCAGGCTCACCGAGACCTTCGAACACTACCCTGAGATAGGAACTCTTCTTCCTGCCATGGGTTATGGCGAGCAGCAGCTCAAGGACCTCGAGACCACCATCAACAATACCGACTGTGATGCAGTGGTGATAGGCACCCCGATAGATCTGAACAGGATCATCAATATCAAGCGCCCTTCAACAAGGGTATGGTATGATCTCCAGGAGATCGGAAGCCCGAACCTTGAAGAGGTTATTGATGAGTTTGTGAAGAAGCATAAGCTGGCATAGCCAGCGCAGTCTCCAGCCTGCAGTCCTCAGTCAGCAGTCCCGCACGGACTGTACAGATTGAGGACTTTTTTATTGCATATTAACTGCCTGCTGAGACTGCCTGCTGAGACTGCCTCCTGGTACTGCCGACTGGTACTGCCTCCTGGTACTGCCTGCTGGTACTGCCGACTGCCAACTGAATTTAGCTATCTTTGTGGCAGAATTTGAAAGATGCCTGATCTGCAATCTGCCGATGTAACCCTTGTAGGCTCCGGGAGCTGGGCTACGGCCATGGCCATGGTTCTTGCTTCCAACGGGAGAAGGGTTGCCTGGTATATTGACCGGCCTGAGATATATCGTCATGTAAGACGCTATCATCAGAATCCTCACTACCTCAACTCTGTAACCCTCGATCCGCAACTGGTAGCTCCGTTTGATAACATTACCGAAGCCGTAGATGCATCAAAGGTCATTATACTTGTTACCCCGTCCGCATTTCTGAAAAAAGAGCTTGAAGGACTGGATAAGGATGCATTCCGTGGCAGGACTGTCTGCTCAGGCATCAAGGGGATAGTACCGGGCAACAATACTGTGGTGGGGGAATATATCCACTCATTTTACGGTGTGCCGTATGAGGATATTGTCATTATCACCGGTCCCAGCCATGCAGAGGAAGTGGCGATGGAGAAGCTCACCTACCTGACTTTCGCCTCTGCGGATACCTCAAATGCAGGAAGGGTTGCGGATCTTTTCTCCTGCCGGTGGATAATGACAGTAATTTCTTCCGATATTTTCGGTACCGAGTATGCTGCAGTCATGAAAAACATTTATGCCATTGCTGCGGGTATAGCTCACGGGCTGGGTTACGGAGACAACTTCCTGGCAGTTCTTCTTGCTAATGCTGCTGGCGAGATGAAACGCTTTGTTGAGGCGCTTTCACCTGAAAGCAGGGAGATTACTGATTCCCCTTACCTGGGAGACCTGCTGGTAACGGGGTACTCGCAATTCAGCCGGAACAGGGCCCTGGGACATATGCTTGGAAAGGGGATTTCCG
>SBFZ01000132.1 GCA_006227095.1 Bacteroidota bacterium
CATACTGGAGGATAAGTGGCTGAAGCAGGTCTCCATTGATTATATCTGAGAAAGGAGGCAATAGGCAATAGGCAGTAGTGGGGCGAGCGTCAGGAATTGACCGGTGGGTCAATTAAGCGACGCAGCCGGTTTGCAGGGAGGGCAATAGGCAGCAGGGACTTCAGACTTTCAGACCTTCAGACCTTCAGACCATCTGCATGATGTCTGGCAACCCTGAACAAAAATGACATCACTTCCCGGAGTGAGAGGTTCCGGGGCATACGCCGGAAAATTCTGACCCCTTCAATCTCATCATGGTCAGTAAGTTCTCCAAGCTTCCCAACATCTGCATAAAACAACCTTCCGTACTGTTCACCCTGACCTGCATCCACCGAATAGTAGGCAACAGGCTCCATTGTGAAGTCTGTTGCACCTGTCTCCTCAATCAGTTCCCTCGCGGCAGCCGTAACGGTATCCTCACCCTCGCCGGGGTGACCTGCAGGCATCTCAAAACCTCCTCTCCTCCTGTGCCTTACAAAGATCCAACCACCTTTGTGGCGCGCAGCAATGACCACATATGACACCGGCGGCGTACCGCCTCCTTCCCTTATCAGTTCAACCTTTACCATGGTTCAAATTTAATGAAACCTTCAGGAGCCACCGAACAACCGGAAAACTGTTTGAAACAATTCCCGCAATTCAAAGTGTTTCAATAAACACGACTTGTCAAAACAAATGAAAAAGGAATTTTGTACCGGATTATCCTTTAATTGTTACTTTTGTCGAAAATAATAAGATGCTGTTCTATTTAATACTGCTGGCAGCCGATCTTTTCCTCTGGTATTGCATGATGAAGGAGCTCAGGGGAAGAAATGGTATCCTGAGGGTTGCCGTGATGCTGGTCAAGGCTGCGGTATCGGTGATTTTTCTTATTCTGCTGACAGGGATACTGTTTCACCGGGGTGATTTTGCAGAACCGGCAAATGCCTTCAGGCAGATCCAGATGGGCACCATGGCCCTGCTTCTTGTTGCAGGATCCGCCGCATGTATTGCAGTAAGCCTGACCGGACGCATAATAGCATATTTCAGAAAGAGAAAAGTCAGGTGGACAGGCACTCTCAATATCATTCTGTTCCTCCTGACAGTAATTATTGTTTCTGACGGTTATTTTCGCCAGAGGCTCGATATACGTTTTGTAAGGGAAGATGTTACCGTCCCTGACCTCGATCCGAGGCTTGAAGGAATAAGGATTGTACTGATTTCAGATCTTCACCTTTCCTCCTGGTACGGAAGCTATGAAAGGCTTGACAGGGCAATGGCGGAAGTCGGTAAAGAGAATCCGGATCTTGTTCTGAACACGGGTGATTTCATCACCTTCGGCTGGCAGGAATATGGTGAAAGTGACACCATCCTGGTCAAGGCTGTCGGGAAGTCCGGTTCGTTTGCCGTACCCGGCAACCATGATGACGGCACCTATTATCCGGACTATGATACGGAGTACGGCATTCTCTGCAGGGAGATGCTGAAGAAAAAGATTGAGGAGTCAGGGTATACCCTGCTTATTGACAGCGCTGTAATCATCAGTCATGCCGGTGCTGAAATTGCAGTTGCCGGTGTGGAGACTCATGGTCACCACATGAATATGACCTATGGTAATTTTGAAAAGGTACTCTCTCCCCTGCCCGATTCAATTCTGACCGTTATGCTTTTACATGACCCGACCGGATGGCTGCTATCCGCAGTTTCAGGGAGTATTCCTGATCTAACCGTAGCAGGCCACACGCACGGGTTCCAGGTAGGACTTCCGGGAGGATGGTCTCCCACATCCCTGCTGCACGAGCATTGGAAGGGTCTTTATGAATACAGGGGAAGCAGTCTTTACGTAACAACCGGAATCGGCACAATCGGAATGGCTGCAAGATTCTTCATGCCACCCGAGATAGTGATCCTTACCCTTACTGCAGGATAGGTTCCGGTGTTCAGTTATGGCCCGGCATACGGGGAATGGTCAGGTTGCCCATGATTTTTCCCCGAATTTCAGTAAACTCCTGCCATCTCCTGCTGCTCATTTAAGCCTGTAAAATGTCAAATCCGGGCATGAGTTGATAAAATGTAACCCTTCCATTAACAACCAATTGACCATTTTTATACCTTTACATGTTTTTTTAACGTTATCAACCTGATGAAGCTTAAACATCTGATCGTAGCGGCTGCCCTGCTGGCGGCACTTCCGATGTATTCCCAGAAGGAAGCCCTTAAGGCAATAACTCTTGAGGAATCGGAAAGACGAATGAAATACCTCTCTTCAGATGAACTTGAAGGAAGGAGAACAGGAAGCACCGGGAATGACGACGCCGCCGAATACATCAGGGAAGAAGCCCTGAAACTGGGATTAAAGCCTCTTCCGGGGCAGGATGATCTATTCCAGCCTCTTGATTATCTAAGGACTTCTCTTATTCCGGGAGAGTCAGAGATAACCCTGACTGACAGTATTTCCGGCTTTATCGGTTCCTCGGAGATTATGCCCCTGATGCCTCCTTCAGATACAATAAACCTTGAAGGAGAGGTGGTCTTTGCCGGATACGGGTACATGAACAGTTCCGAAAAGTACAATGACTTTGCCGGCATAAGTGTAAAGGACAAGATAGTAATTGTCATGACCAGGATCCCTGAAATCAAGGGAAACGGAATGCCCCGTGACGGATCCGGCATAAGTGAAATGACAGAAGCCCGGAAACTCCCGATGATAATGCTTCAGCAGGCCAAGGCTGTACTTTTTGTTGCCGATCCGGCACTGGGTACAAATATCTCCGCTGATCTGCTCTCAATGGGATCATCATACCAGCTGACACCACTTTTCAGGAAACAGGCATTCAGCTTCAATATCAACGCTTACGCCATCACTTCCGAAATGGCTGACAGGATGCTCAGCCAGGCAGGAATGACACTCATGAAGCTGCAGGACAGCATAGCAACCACCCGCAAACCGGCATCCTTCCTGGTTTCCAACCTCAGGGCCAGGGTAAACATCAATGTTGTAAAGGACACCGTTACGAGCAACAACATTATTGGTTACATTGAGGGATCTGATTCAGACCTCCGTAACGAGGCAGTGATCTTCACCGCACACTATGACCATGTGGGTAAGGACCCTGCCGGCAATATCTTCAACGGTGCCAATGACAATGCTTCGGGAAGTGTGGGGCTCCTGAACATAGCCACTGCATTTGCCGCACTCGAAAAGAAGCCTGCCAGGAGTCTCATCTTCCTGTGGGCTACCGGCGAAGAAGAGGGGCTCCATGGTTCAACATACTATACTGAAAAGGCCCTCTTCCCCCTGGAAAAGACCGTGGCAGCAATAAACTTCGACATGATCGGACGTTCAAGGCGTGAGACCGATACCGGTGCCTCGATAAACGGTGAAATTGACATTACCGGCCCTGACTCAATCAAGGTGATCCACGGCACGGAAAGTCCTGAACTGGTGGCCTATGCATTGAAGTCATGCAGGGAATCAGGCATTCACGCCATTGATGAGGGCAAGGGAACGCATTTCTCGGGATCTGACCATTATCCTTTCTACCGCAAGAAAATACCGGTACTTTTCTTCTTCACCGGCCTGCACAAGGACTACCACAAGCAAACCGATGATTACGAGTTCATTGATTTCTCAAAGCTTCTCAAGGTATCCAGGGCCGGATTCATGACAGGATACAGGGTTGCCAACAATCCGTATTTCAGCGTAAACGAACAGGGACGTTAAGGGGTCTCATCACGATGGGTAAAAGAACACTCTCCCTCCCTTCCGGGGAGGTTGAGGTAGACATAGCAAGGTCTTCAAGGAGGACGGTTGCACTTTATGTACGTCCCGGAGGAACCCTTCTAATCAGGGCTCCATGGTATGTTCCGGTAAGGATTCTGATGCAGTTTGCTTCTCAGAAGTCAGCCTGGATAGAACGCCAGGTAGTCAGGCTGAGGAATGTGATACCTCCCGGAAAACTGCTGACAATCACTGATGGCTCGGTGATACCGTTCATGGGCAGGGAACTTGCCGTAAAGGTGGTACATGGCTCCGTGAAAAGAGCCTTTCGCGAGGATGAGAAGCTGACTCTTGTCCTGCCCGGCAGTGACAATCCTGACGAACTGACCCGGATGGCAGAATCATGGTACCTGAGGGAGGCCAAGGCTTACCTGCCACGGCGGACCCGGGAGCTGGCCGCAGCTCACTCACATTTGCTCCCGGCTCCTTCTTCAGTCAACATCCGGAAGATGAAACGGAGGTGGGGCACATGCCATACCGGCGGAGCCATCTGGCTGAACAGGGAACTGATGAAAAAGGATCCGGAGCTGATTGATTACGTCATAATCCATGAGCTCTGTCATCTTGTGCACCATAATCACGGGAAAGATTACTATACCCTTCTGGGAAGGATCGTACCGGATTTCAGGGAACTCCGGCGAAGGTTGCAGGAGCAGGCAG
>SBFZ01000264.1 GCA_006227095.1 Bacteroidota bacterium
CTAATGGGGAGAGGCTCCGAGGTGTAGGCCTTGTACTTCATCTGGTCAATGTACCAGTCGGTATTGAGGAGCATCAGGTTTGCAATCCTCACGTCAGTGCGTACCCCTTCCACCTCCTGGGCATACCATAGCGGGAAGGTGTCATTGTCACCACCGGTAAAGATTATGGCATTTGGAGCGCATGAGTTGAGATAGTTGAATGCAACTTCCCTTCCAAGGTACCTGCCTGAACGGTCATGGTCATCCCAGTTCTGGGATCCCATCAGAACAGGCACTGCGGCAAATGTCAGGACCGAGGCAACAACTGCTGCCGGTGTCTCTCCCGCGGCTTTCCTCAGCAGTTCAAACAACGCCAGCACTCCAAGCCCTATCCATACGGCGAAGGCGTAAAACGAAGCAGCATAGGCATAGTCACGTTCACGTGGCTGGTTGGGATACTGGTTGAGGTAAATGACGATGGCAATACCCGTCATAACAAACAGGAGCACGACTATCCACCAGTTGCGGACATCGCGGTTGAAGTGCCAGAGGAATCCAACAAGCCCCAGAAGCAGTGGCAGAAGGAAATATGTGTTTCGTGACGGGTCATTTCGCATGTCATCAGGCATCCCCTTCAGGGAGCCGGTACGCGGGGCATCGAGGAACTCAATACCTGTGATCCAGTTGCCGTTTACCGGTCCGCCGGTACTCTGTATATCATTCTGCCTGCCGCTGAAATTCCACATGAAGTACCTGAAATACATGAATCCCAGCTGATAACGGAACATGAAGGCGAGGTTCTGCCCGAAAGTGGGAACGCGGAGGGTTGTGGGTTCACCGCTCTGGGGATCAGTAACCCTGATGGGCTTGCCACCGGTGCCTACATACTTCTCATATTCCCGTACATGATCAGGAGATTCACTCCACATCCTTGGGAAGACGGTCATGAACCTCTCATCATACTCCCTCGTGGTCTCGCGGTTGGTGATAATATACTTCCCGTCAGAAGGGTTATAGGTGGGTTTCCCCTTCACATAATCGGTAACGGGAGCATTGTAGTACGGACCATAAAACAGGGGGCGCTGACCATACTGCTCACGGTTAAGATAATAAAGAAGGGCGAAGGGATTTGAGGGGTTGTTCTCATTCATCGGCGGGTTGGCCGTTGACCTGATAACAATGGCTGCGAAGCTTGAATAACCGATGACTATGACCAGGAGTGCGGTCATCACCGTGTTCAGAGCCTCCCTCTGCCTGGATGAGAGATACCATGCACCCCAGCTGATTGCTGCAAGGAAGAGGATATTTGCAACCAGGGAGTCGGTCAGCAGCCATATACCTGAAAGAAGCAGTGTTACTGCCGCGAAAATGAAAATCCTCGGGCCGCTGGTGTGGGTGAAACTGTACCAGACCGACAGAATGAGGGCTGCAATGAATAGCAGAAGGTGTATGTACATTCCGCTGTTGAATGGCATCCCCAGGCTGTTTACGAAGAAGAGCTCAAACGCAGAGGTGACCCTCACAATACCGGGGATGATTCCGTACATGACAAGCACGATCAACAGTACCGAGACCACCAGCGATATAGCAAAACCCTTCCACGAAAACGGATACTTCCGGAAGTACCATACAAATACAATGGCCGGAATTGCCAGGAGGTTAAGCAGGTGGACGCCTATTGAAACTCCCATCATGAAGGCAATCAGTATTATCCAGCGGTCAGCATAAGGCTCGTCAGCCACATCCTCCCATCTGAGCATGGCCCAGAAGACAACGGCAGTGAAGAGTGATGATGTGGCATACACCTCGCCCTCAACAGCTGAAAACCAGAAGGTGTCAGAGAACGCATATGCAAGTGCACCTGTCAGACCTGCACCTATGACAGCAATGATCCTGCCGGTTGTATAGTCAGATTCCTGCCTGAGGAAAATCCGCCTGGCCAGGTGAGTGATTGTCCAGAACAGAAACAGTATCGTAAGTCCGCTGGCCAGGCCTGACATGCCATTAATCATCATGGCCACCTTTGATTCATCACCGGCTGCGAAGTTGGAAAAGAAGTTGCCAAGTATCATAAAGAAGGGTGCTCCGGGAGGGTGCCCCACCTCAAGCTTGTATGCCGATGCAATGAATTCACTGCAGTCCCAAAGGCTCATGGTTGGCTCAAGTGTCAGCAAATATGTGACTGTAGCCACCGCAAAGACCACCCATCCGGTGATATTATCCCAAAGCCTGTATTTCTTCATCATAACTGTTTGTATCACATTCCGGAATTATACCGCACGAAAATAATAAGATTTTGGCCTCACCCCCCGGATTTCACCCAATTTTGGTATTTTTGAACAAACTGCCCTGAATGAAAAAAGCAATTATAATGCTCATATTGAGCCTGCTTCCTCTGGTCAGGGCAGGAGCCCAGTACTATGAAACCGGGCAGGATCCGGCATCCTTCAGGTGGCTTCAGATACGGACTCCCAATTTCAGGGTGATCTATCCTGACGACTTCGGGGAGGAGGCACTCCGTTATGCCCGCCTGCTGCAGGAATCATATGAAAAGCTTTCGGTTCTTTACCCGGGAGTGAAGAAAACCATTCCGGTGATAATTCACAATCACTCGATGCAGTCAAACGGATATGTCAGCTGGGCTCCGCGCAGAATGGAACTCTACCCGCTGCCCGGGCAGGATAACCTTCCGATGCATCCTGCAGAACAGCTGGCAGTGCATGAGGCAACACACGTTCTTCAGCTTGGTTCTCTCAACAGCAGGGGACTGGGTAAGGTCATGTCATGGATTCTCGGCGAACAGGCTGTGGGCCTGAGTGCCCTGGAGATACCCAACTGGGCTTTTGAGGGCGACGCTGTATACGCCGAGACAGCAACGGGACTCTCAGGAAGAGGCCGCAGCAACGCCTTTATCAGAGGGGCAAGGGCACTGGCAGCCAGACCGGCAGGTATTTACGGTTATGACAAGATGCTTGCAGGCTCATACAGACACTTCACCCCTGACCACTATGTATTTGGCTACCTGATGATGAACCACCTGCGAACCATTGACAGTGGTGCATGGGAAAAAGTCACTGACAGGGTGGCTTCAGGATGGTTCCTCAACCCTGTAAACAGCGCCCTGAGAAAAGAGACCGGCCTTACAAAGAAACGACTGTATGATTCCACCTTCACCCTCCTCGAAAAGGAATGGAATGAAAGTTATTCCTTAAATTCCCGGGATTACCAGTCTCTGAGTATCACAAAAAAAAGGGACTATATCAACCACTATACTCCGCACAGGCTCGATGACGGAAGAATAGTATCACTCCGCACCTCCCTTTCCGCCCCTTCACGGTTTGTGATCACAGACCCGGCTGAGGGAAAGGAGCATTCGATTACCACCACCGGATATCTGTATCCATATATTTTTTCACTTTCAGGCCACACCCTGGTATGGGCAGAACAACACCCTGACATCAGGTGGGACAACCGCGACTGGTCAGTGATAAAGAAACTTGACATCACATCGGGGACAGTTACAACTCTCACGTGGCGCACCCGTTATACCGCCCCGGACCTGTCTCCTGACGGAAATACGATTGTTGCTGTGTCAACCACACCGGAGCTGAAATGTTCGCTTGTCTTCCTTGATGCTTACACCGGTGAGGTTATGATGGATGTGGTTCCGCCTGACAACCTCATCCTGCAACGACCGGCCTGGTCTTCTGACGGAAGGGAGGTTACAGTGGTTACCCTTGATGAAAACGGGGAAGGGATCAGGACCTACCGTCCCACCGGAAAGAGGTGGATTGTCAACATGGAGGAGAGCGTAACGGACATAATACAGGCGGAGATGCACAATGATACCCTCTTCTTTCTGGCACAGGGAGACGGCTCTGACAATATTTACCGGATTGCCGGTAATGACCCGGCTGAAAGGGTAACCGGGTCACGCTTCGGCATATCGGGTTTCTCACTGAAGGGGAGTGAACTGCTCTTCTCTGACTATACAGTGAATGGTTTTGTTATCGCATCGGAAAAAACATCCGTCACAGCCGGTCCGGCAGGGTTATCAGGTCATGAAATAATTCCTTCTCCTGCATCAATGCCGGAATGGAAACCGGGCATATCCGGTTTATATCCGGATACGGGCAGTTTCCCCGCTGAAAGCGGGCCACAGCTACAGGAAAAGGAGTTCGTGGATGAGACCACAGCCTCTCCTGATAAGCGTCAAACTCCTGTCTTCTCCAACCCGGTGCCTTACCGGAAAATTGCACACCTGTTCAATTTTCACAGCTGGTTCCCCTTTTACGGTGAC
Organism: Bacteroidota bacterium; assembly: GCA_006227095.1. Classification (GTDB taxonomy): domain Bacteria; phylum Bacteroidota; class Bacteroidia; order Bacteroidales; family VadinHA17; genus SR-FBR-E99. Next base: position 4,280 of record SBFZ01000264.1, read on the forward strand.
ATCGATGCACTGCGTACTGATCCAACCTCAGTCAGGCCGGGGCTTACACTGATGTCACAGAACCATCTGAGCACCCTGATATCCACAATTGGTTATGAATACAGTGACGGCAACCACTACCTGCACTCAGGAGTTGCATGGAAGGGGTGGCACCCGGTGATAGATACACGT
>SBFZ01000348.1 GCA_006227095.1 Bacteroidota bacterium
TCTTCAGTACCGCATGCAAGCCATGAGGCCTCATGGTTCCGGCTCAATGACCTTATAGTCTTATTTCCTGACCAGACCAGGGTATATCCTTCCGAGGCCCTGTCTGCCCGCCATTCAAGGACCCTTCCCTTTGTGTCAGCGGTATAGAAAATCCCGTCTGCCCCTTCAGCCATGGCAGTATACTGTGCCCCGTCAGGTGCAAACCGGGAGCAGAAGCGGTTTCCATATCTGCACCCTGCGTCATAAAGCCCTGCAAAGACATCGGGGTCCTCCGTCAGCCCGGAATTCCTCTCATTGAACAGGTATGCCTGCCATGCAAGCAGAATCTGCAGATCCCTGTCTCCTTTATGGTTTAATGATCTTACTGCCAGTGATTTTGCAAGAGTGAGCATCCTGTATCTCATGGCCATGGCGGCTTCCTCCATGGCAGCATTTTTCTGTGCTTCCAGATCCCTGGCTCTTTTCTCTGCCCTGGCGACATTCCTTTCGGCCTGTCCGGCAGTATCGCCTGAAAAATCAGAGTCATCTGTGGCCGTTTCCCCGGATGCACTCACCACGGCAGCCAGAATTTCAAGGCTGTCGCTGAGCCTGTTGCTGAGTGCAATGGCTTCTTCCTTCATCTGTACAGCCACTGCTTTTTGCCGTTCGGCCCTGTTTCTGAGTGAGAAGACCGTACCCAGGGCAATGATGGTCAGCAGCGCCAGTATTCCCAGGATACTGGCAACAAGGCGTGACCTTCTGATTGTATCGGTATCGCTTTTTTTGCCGTATTCCTGACGGATATTATATTCTTCCTCAGAGTTTTTTAGGAAGAGCATTGCTCTCTCGAAAGCGGGATCTATCCTTTCGGCCCATGCCAGTGTCGGCCTGTTCTCCTCCCTCCATCTGATTGCCAGAAGCAGGTCGGGCGGAGTCCAGAGCCTGCCATGACCTTCCTGGTACTGTTCTGCCGAAGCAGCCAGGTGCCTGTAAAGCTTCACCGAGGCCTCCTCCTCATCCATCCATCGGCGGAGAGTACTCCAGAGTCTTATGATGCTTTCATGTGTAAGGTCGAGGATACTCTCTCCGTTGAGAGGAATCTCCTTTGAAGGTGTAAGGAATGAGTACTCCGGAGCCCTGAATACTTCGGCAACGCCTGCAATTTCATGTTCCGCACATCCGGTCTGTGCAGCAATGGTTGAGATTCGCTCCGGTTTCCGAAGCTCCCTGCCGTCATCGGTACGTGTTGTGATTGTCCGGAAGAGGCGGGCACATACATACCGATGCCTTTCATCAAGAGACTCGAGAGCCTGCCCTGCATGCTGTGATATGGCCCCCTTAAGCTGACCTACAGCCTCGTAATCGGAGAGGCTGATCGGACGGCCGGGGTCACCCATCCTGCTCCATTGATTCCACAGGCGCATCATCAGGTGCTGCAGAACGGGCAACTGCCCGGGCCTGTCATCAAGGTCACCAAGGATGAGCTTGACAAGCGACCTGTCAATTGAACCTCCGGATAACTTCACAGGTTCTTCAATAACAGCGGCAAGCTGATCAACGGGTATCTGGGGCAACAGGTAACTGCTGCTGTTCATGAGGTTGGTAAGGGAATGGAAACGGGCACATTCCGATACATACTCCGAACGGAGTGTAATGATTATATTAAGTCCCTGGTCAGGCTTCAGGGAAGCATTGACTATCAGGTCAATAAAATCAGTTGCATCATCGCCCAGCGTACCCCTTGAGGTTGCAGGACTGAACCTGAAGATTTCCTCGAACTGGTCAATGACAATTACAATCTGCTGCCGGAGATTCTTCCTTATCCTGTTAATTACATCAGTCAGTCCTTCGGTTCGGTTGTGGAGTGATGCCGCCACACTCATCTTTGTCAGCTGTGTGAATCCGGCACCGGCTGACAGCAGAGAGAGCTCTGCAGCCAGGTGGTCAACAGGATTGAGTGCAGGCCTGAATACCAGGTATGACCATGACTTTTTTTCTTCGGCATTTTCCTTCAGGAGGGCAGGTATTACTCCTGACAGGACAAGCGATGATTTGCCGCTGCCTGAAGCCCCCAGTACAGCTACAAACCTGTTTTCCTTCAGTTTGGAGACTACCCTGAGGATGCTTTCCATCCGGCCAAAGAACAGATGGCCCTCATCCGGCCTGAATGCCCTCAGTCCGGGAAAGGGATTTGGTTTGATGATTATATTCCTGTCAGGCATGGAAAAGGGTTTTTATGACACAGCCATCCCCCCCCGGGTGTCTGTATACTGTGCAAAGATATCAGTGTATTCGGAATAGTGAAAGACAAAACCGGCAATATCGCTGAGCGGCAGGGAATAAAGTCCTGTCTTTCCGTTTTTTGAGGGAACGACCCATGATATTACTCCCGGCAGGGATGTGGCATCAAAGGTCTCAGAATAGCTCATTCCCGAGGCAAGAAGTATCATTTTTTCCTCAGGTATATTATTAAAACACAGGCTCAGGAACCTGGTCTTCTCAAAGATCATGGCCGTTTGAGGCAGGGTACCGTTAACCACTGAGGCAATACGGCTTCTGGCCGGCTCCGGTAGCCGGGCTTCAGTCTCACGATACCATTCCGGGTTTAAGGCCTTTATTGCCCGGGCACTTTCTTCCTGCAGTATCTGGCTGTTGCTGAAGAGGTAGGAGACTGCCTGTTCGCGGTCAAGACCCCGTCCTTCGGTTGCTGCCTTATGAAGGGCACACGCCTTGGTCCAGGTACCTGTAATATTCTGTTCCGAAGAAAGCAGAAATGATACCAGCGACCTGCCCCTGACAAACCTGATCGGGTAAACCAGGGAGAGTTCAGCCAGCCTGTCACTGTCACTGCTATTTCCAAACAGTGCCTGCAGCGGTCTGCGCAGTGTCTCACCGGTGACGGCAGCAATAGCTTCGGCAGCTATCCCTGAGTGGCAGGCGTTGTCAGCCTCCCGGTACGGCATGATGACTGCGGCAGCTGCCTTTCCGGCCAGAAGTGACAGCAGTGAGGAAATGAGTTTCATATTCATTTTCCTCTCATTTCCAAGTGCTGATGCAAGGAGAAAATTACGGCTTCTTCCGGCTTCGGTCTGAAGGGATATAATCCTTCCGACAGTATGTACCGTCTCGCTGAGAGTCTCCTCAATCCTCTGCCTGTGCCTGCCCTCCGGTGACCAGCCACGCCTGCAGAGTATTGATGCAGCTTTAAGCCTGACACCCGGATGACCGGCGGAGACATATGCGATGAGCCATGGCAGCGAAGAGGTAAGCGGCATTGCGTCAAGAAGCATCATGATGATATAATTAAGCCTCTCGGTATTCGCCGGCCTGATGGCTGTACCAATGATGTCACCATAGATATCCGGACCGAACTTCCTGAGGACATGGTATGCTTCCCTGGCAGTCTCAGGATGATCAAGTGCCTTCATCACCTCATTGCGGAGCATGGTCATATCAAACCGGCCGGCAGCCATGAGTCCGGCTCTCCTGATCTCGGGAGATGCATCACCCAGGAGCTTAATGACGTCCTGTTCATGCGGCCTTACCCGGCCCAGCAGGATACTCCTGGCCATTGCCGATTTCTCCGGTGTGCCCGGAAGCCTGGAAAGGTCATTGTATCTTGCAGGGTCAGTATGATTATCTTCTGGCATCATTGTGCTCTTAAAGCCGTCATCAGAAACGGTCACGGGCAGGGGCTCTTCACATATCCCATCCTCTTCCGGAGGCTCTGCCAGCTTCCTGGCAAGACAGTGCCTGAAGTGATCCACAATGATTATATCCAGGATCATCATGCCGATCGCCAGGAGAGGGAAAACAAAGAGGTAATCCGAAATCCTGAATCCGGTTGCAAGGGATGCTGCAATCATAAACAGGGTAAGAACCGATGCAATAACAATGACCGTCCTGACCAGGTCACAGGAAAAATGCTTTCCCGCAATCCTGCCCTCCTCCCCGGCAAGGTGAATCACGGAAGCCATCGCCGGGAGGGTAGCCACCGTCATTGAAGAGAGAAAAAAGGCTGCCGCCAATGACACCAGCAGGGCAGAAAGCAACCTGAGCGACTCATTTCCGCTGAGATCATAATAGATCATGATTACTGCAGCAGGGGCAGTAAGGATCAGCAGGGTAACCGGAGAAAGCATAAGTTTACCCTGCAACATCAGGTTGCGAAGGAGGGGAAGATAATAGCGGTTCCGGATCAACAGCCCGAAACCAATGATGATTCCTGAAAGAATAAGGGTAAAGAAAAGCGGTGTAGAACGGAAGAGCGACAGTTCCGTAAGTACGGCCAGTATTGCAGCAGCAGTAATTACCTTCAGCAACAGGGAAGCGCGGAAGATCCAACTGAAACCGGATTTCGATGCCCGGGGAGATAGTGCCATGATACTGTCAGGATACAGACTTGTCTTATACAAGGTAGAAAATAATATCTGAATCTACAAGTAGGCCCC
>SBFZ01000139.1 GCA_006227095.1 Bacteroidota bacterium
AGAGCATCAGACAGGCTCATCAGCTTCAGGGGTCCGGTTACCGATTGCGGAAGGGTTTCAGGAATTCGGAGAGCGGGCATGGAAAACACTGTTGCCATAAGCTTTGCCACTGCCTTCGAATGAAGAAAATGATCCTTCATCTTCTCGGTGGTGCTGTACTGCGCCTCCAGTGCTGATGAAACCCTTGTCTCACGCTTCTCTGACTCTTCAATCTCGGGATGTACAATGTTGAATGCCCCGCTGAACAGTGTCGGCTTGCCGAAGATAATGTATTCCTTTTCAGGCTTATAGGCGTTCAATACCCATTTGTGTCCCTTGAACCATACCAGCTTTACAACACCTGTCTCGTCATAGAAGTCGGCTGTAAGCCTCCTTGCCGAACCGCCCCCTTCGGTGGTGAATCGCCTTATCTTTCCCCTGATCTGAACGTACTGCATGTCAGTATCGAGTTCCTTCACCTTATAGAAGCGGGTTTTGTCGACATACTTGTAAGGAAAATAGTAGATCAGGTCACGGAAGGTATGGATGTCAGCCTCAGCCTGCAGCAGTTCGGCCCGTTTGGGACCCACGCCGGGAAGGAACTTAATCTCACTGTCAAGCAATTCAGACATCGTGCAAGGTAAAAATGATAATCACCGAAATTAGTTAATTTTGGACGGGTTACAAATGGACCTGGTGAAGAAATGAATCTCCACCGGGCGCTGGCCTGGAAATGGAAAGTCAGAAGAACTGAATCTTCCCCGGGCGCTGGCCTGGAAATAGACAGTCTGAAGAACTGAATCTTCACCAGGGATTGACGTGCAAATGAATAGTCTGAAGAAATGATTCTGGAAGCGGCTGCGGCATATATGATGCACCTGCTGAGATCCGGCAGCACTGCGGGTCACGGCGTACACAGTCCATTCATGTTCAGATTCATCACTGAGGTGCTCGGGGGCAGTACTGACAAAGCAATCACACGTGAAGTAGAGAACCTGAGGAGAGAGATGCTGGCAGACACCCGGGTGATAAGGGTACGTGATCTCGGGGCGGGGTCTGCCGTGATGAAGGGGGAGGAGAGAAGCATAAGGCGGATTGTTTCGGCCGCTGCACTGCCGGCAAGGGACGCAGCGTTGCTGGCGAGGGTGGCAGGGAACCTTGATATGATCAGCGAGAGAGAAATGAGGGCTGTGGTATTGCCAGGTTCACATAGTGGAGAAGGTTTTCGGAATGATACGGAAAGGGAAGAGGGCCAAAAACCGAAACGGGACCAGGGAATGCAGATGCATAATGTCCGGGAACAAGGAACAGGGATACAGCCCGGTCATGAACAGGTAACAGGCAATCAGCCGGGTAAGGTAATCCTTGAACTGGGAACATCCCTTGGGATAAGCACACTTGCGATGGCACTGGCAGCGCCTGACAGAAGAGTGATATCCGTTGAGGGATCCCCTGAACTGGCAGCCATCGCCAGCGAAAACCTCCGTAACCACGGCGCCAGCAACGCTGAAGTGATATGCATGGAATTCAGTGAGGCGCTCAGATACCTGGCCGACACCGGAATAAAAGTCGAAATGGCCTTTATCGACGGTAACCACAGGGGAAAGGCTCTTGCAGAGTATGTTGAGACCATAAGAAGAATGGGAGAGGAAATGATCATGGTGGCTGATGATATCAGGATGAACAGCGATATGAGCAGAGCGTGGAAGACCCTGTCGGGTGACGGAAAGAGCGGATTGGATGACGGGAATAAGCATGGTGAAACCAGGCCACAGATGCTCATCAAAAACACCACCGGAACCCATGCCGGACAACCAACCTGGACTGATATAAACTCATACCACCAAAGGGAGAGCCACTCAGTAATGCACCGTGACAACGGTACCCTTTCATCACCTGACTTTCAGTCCGCACCGGTATCCCTCGAAACATTCCGCATGGGAATGCTTTTCTTCCTCCATAACATTACCCCGGGCCATTACAGGGTGAGATGTTAACAAAAAATAACAGGTTCGTAACATTATAATAGCGTAATTTGAACTAATTTCGGGACTTTAATAAAAAAAGAATGGATAAGGTCATTGATATTACAGATATCGTAAAGAACTACCAGGTAGGTTCAGTCATCGTAAGGGCCCTTCGCTCTGTGTCACTCGAAATCAAACGAAACGAATATGTAGCCATAATGGGACCTTCAGGTTCGGGAAAGTCAACACTGATGAACATCCTGGGCTGCCTTGACACACCCACAAAAGGACAGTACGTCCTTAACGGTACCGATGTCAGTAAGATGGAGGACGACAGACTTGCGGAGATTCGTAACAAGGAGATCGGCTTCGTGTTCCAGACCTTTAACCTCCTCCCAAGATACACCGCGCTTGAAAACGTCACACTACCCCTCATCTATGCAGGTATTCCACGGCATGAACGAGAGGACCATGCTGTCAAAACACTGAACCTGGTTGGCCTTGGCGACAGGATGACACATAAACCCAATGAGCTGTCGGGCGGACAGCGCCAGAGAGTGGCAATAGCCAGGGCACTGGTGAACAACCCGTCAATAATCCTCGCTGACGAACCGACAGGTAACCTTGACAGCAAGACATCATACGATATCATGGGACTTCTCGACAAGATCCATGAGGACGGCAATACGGTAATCGTTGTGACTCACGAGGAAGATATAGCCCGCCATGCCCACAGGATCATTAAACTGATGGACGGAGAGGTGTCAGCGGATTATATCAACGAGAACCGCATCGAGGTAAAAAGGAAATAACCTGTAAACGGTTTTTATCAAGGAAACCTGCCGGCCATAAAAAAGAACCGAGGCAGCCTGATTTCATGTTACCAATTCTGATTACCTTGCGTAACAGGAATTCAACAGCCTTATTCTGAACTGGCATATGATGAAGATTTATACCAAAACCGGCGATAAGGGCGAGACATCAGTCATCGGTGGCGTCCGCCTTCCCAAGCACCACCCGAGGATCGAGGCATACGGTACCCTCGATGAACTAATCGCCTGGATAGGCATGCTTCGCTCTGCGGAACAGTTCTGCGTTCCCAATGATGAACTGATTGATATCCAGTCAGTTCTCATGTCATGCTGCACCATTATCGCCACCCACCCCTCGGCAAAGGTACCGGAAGGAATATACGTTGAGGATACTGGCCGGCTGGAAAGCTCAATAGACCGGATGGAGGCAAAACTACCGAAACTGCAGTCTTTTGTGCTGCCCGGAGGCAACCAGGCCGCAGCCACAGCCAACATCTCCCGTTGCGTATGCCGGCGTGCAGAACGCGCACTTTTAAGGCTGAATGAATCCGAAAATACTGATCCTGACGTCATAAAATACCTGAACCGGTTATCAGATTACCTTTTCGTTCTGACCAGGTGTCTTACTTATGAGCTTGGAACAGAAGAAGTTAAATGGATTCCGGTTAAAAAGGCAAAATAATCTGCCTAAAAACTCCCCACAATCTTTTTTTATTCCAAATAATTTTATATTTGCGGACTCAATGAAAGGTAATACATAACTATCTCATATATGTACTGGACACTTGAATTGGCATCGAAACTTGAAGATGCTCCATGGCCCGCCACCAAGGACGAGCTGATTGACTACGCAATAAGGTCAGGTGCCCCTATGGAGGTCATAGAAAACTTGCAGGAGATTGAGGATGAGGGAGATATCTATGAAAGTATAGAGGATATCTGGCCTGACTATCCGTCAAAGGACGACTTCTTCTTTAACGAAGACGAATACTAGCAGCCAGTTGCTATAAATTTACCGGGTGCCTGGGGTGTCATTTAGTTGACAACTTCAGGCACCCCGGTTTTTAGGAGGGTGAATCCAGGTTCAGGGAGCCTTCTCAACGGCTTTGCGGCCGGGACCTTTTCCCGCAGGGACAGCCCTTTCCGGTTTCTTTTCGTTGACGGCATTGCCGGGCTTCCTGACCGGATCATTGCTGCCGCTCTCTTTTATGGATGTTTTCCGGGGAATATCATCGGCCTGGATTTCGCTCCGATCCCTGCTGCCTGACTCATTGCCGGGGGAGAATTCTTCAGGGGTTTCTTCACTGACCTGCTCATCCGGTTTGTTTCCGGGCCTTCTTTCAACCCCGTCCTCAATCCTTCCCTCAATCCTGCGGTCAGGACGCAGGTCAGGATGCCACCTGAATCCGTCAAGACGCATGTCAGTGTCTGCGATTTTCAATGGCGGATTCATGGTCCCGTCTGGACTCTGGTTCTGGTAGATCTCAACTATCTTGCTGTCCTCAATAAAAATCTCGATTGAAGCGCTGCGGGCCCGGTTGACCCCTACCAGCTCATTGCCGTCAACCACATAATAAATTGCCTCACCGTTACCGGTTACCTTGATCCTGTGCAGCTTGTTGTCAACAAAGTAACCGGACAGATTCTTCCCGCTGATCTGGTCAAATCGTGC
>SBFZ01000227.1 GCA_006227095.1 Bacteroidota bacterium
GAAGTCAAGCCTCTTCCCGAAGATTACCGCGAGTATACTGTTGTAGGTAAACCTTTGAAGCACAGCGATGCCTTTGCCAAGGTAACCGGAAAGGCAAAATACGCCGGTGACCTGGTTCTCCCGGGTATGCTGCATGCCCGTATTCTCAGGCCTCCATCACATGGCGCAACGCTGGTTTCGGTTGATATTTCAGGTGCAGAGGCCATTGAAGGAGTAAGGGTGGTACGTGACGGTGACTTCATTGCTGTGGTCAGTGAGAACCGCGACCTGGCTGACCTGGCAGTGGTGCGCATCAATGCCGGATACACCTTTGATGAACTGAAAGTTGACGATTCAACAATCTTTGAATATATCAACAGGGGTGAATACCGTGAGAACGTCGTTACTGATGCAGGAGACATGCTGACAGCCCCTCAGCAGTGTGAGAAGCTTTTTGAACATGAGTACCATGATCCCTATCTTGCCCATGCTCCCATAGAGCCGCACACTGCTCTTGCCCAATGGGTGGATGGCAAGCTTACAGTTTGGGCCTCCACCCAGTCGCCCTTCGGGCTTCAGGATTCACTTGTAAGGGAGTTCGGCACCAGCATTGAAAATGTAAGGGTTATAACACCTTTCGTGGGAGGCGGTTTCGGGGGAAAGGCTTCCTCACAGCAGGGTGTTGAGGCGGCAAAAATTGCCCGCATTACAGGCAGACCCGTGATGCTTGCCTGGACCCGTGATGAAGAGTTCTTCTATGATACCTTTCACGCGGCATCAGTCATTAAGGTGAAGTCAGGGATCGACAGTGACGGAAGGATCAGGATGTGGGACTACAACATCTACCTTGCAGGCACCCGCGGATCAGAGGCAACATATGACATCCCAAACGTCAGGATCACCAATTACAGGGAAGACCGCTCGAAGTACACTGTCCATCCTTTTGCCACCGGTCCGTGGAGGGCTCCCAACAACAACACAAACACATTCGCCAGGGAGACCCAGGTTGACATAATGGCTGCTGCTGCCGGTATTGATCCGCTTGAATTCAGGCTCAGGAACCTGAAGGATGAAAGGATGAAAGGTGTGCTCAAGGCGGTGGCTGACAGGTTCGGGTACACTCAGGGCAAAACTCCATCAGGACGTGGGATAGGGGTAGCATGTGGTACCGATGCCGGTACATGGGTGGCACATATGGCCGAAGTTGAGGTTGACCGGAGTACCGGAAAGGTAAAAGTTTTGAGGCTGGCCTGTGCCCAGGATATGGGCTTGTGTGTCAACCCGCAGGGAGCCCTGATACAGATGGAGGGGTGCCTGACCATGGCATTGGGTTATACATTGACGGAAGAGGTGAAGTTTGAGGGAGGAAATATCAGGGACCGGAATTTTGACAGTTACCAGATACCCAGGTTTTCATGGCTCCCGAAGCTCGAGTGTGTGATAATGGACAAAATGGATCAGCCGCCACAGGGTGGCGGCGAACCTGCCATCATAGGTGTGGGAGCAGCTGTGGGAAACGCTATATTTGATGCCACCGGCGCAAGGCTGTTCCGCGTGCCTTTTACTCCGGAAAGGGTGCTGGAGGCAATAAAAGGTCTGAAGGTCTGAAAGTCTTAGGGTCTGAAGTTCAGATCCGGCATCTGGCGGGTGAGGGTCCGAAGGTCTGAAGGTACTGCGGTGTGGTAGGGTGAGAGTCCGGAGCCAGCCTTCAGATACGGAAGAATGTAAAGTTGACGCTACCGTAATTCCTGTGTTCGGAGAAGTGGTTGCTGTTTGTGAAATCGATGGTTCCGGGGTGCTCAAGTATAAATAGCGTGTCTTCATGCACAGCTCCGGAACTCATCACCATTCCGGGGATATCGGTAAGCCACCTCAGTGCATAAGGAGGGTCGGCAAATATTATGTCATACTGTTTCCGGCATATCTTCAGCCAGTCGCGTACATCCAGCCGGTGCACCCTGGCACCCTCAAGGCCCAGTTCACGGAAGGTATTGCTGATGAATGTGCAGCTGCGCCTGTCAGTTTCAACCACGTCGATATCTGTGGTTCCCCTGGAGGCAAACTCATAGCTTATTGCCCCTGTTCCGCTGAACAGGTCAAGCAACGACACGGAAGAGAAGTCATAACGGTTGTTGAGGATATTCATCAGGCTCTCGCGGGCATAGTCGGTTGTGGGTCTTGCCCTGAATCCTGATGGGGGGGTAATCAGCCGCCCCCGGTATTTTCCTCCTATTATTCGCACGAGGCAGCAGTGAAGAGATTCAGCCAGCGATGGAGGTGCACCTCGTTCATGACATAGCTGAAACTCTGCCTGATCAGGGGAGATGCGAACCTGATGCCTGATGAAAAGTTCAGCAGGGCAATATGTGCCTCACTGTAGGGCTCAACGGCACCACTGATATGGATAGTTTCATCATGACGGATTCCCTTTCTGTCGAGGACGCTGAAGAGGAAATATGCCGCGTCCTGTGGCGAAGAAGTCCCGAAGCTGTTACAGAATGTGATATTCCGTTTTTCGGCGATGACCACTGTTACAAATTCCCTTTCGAAATGAAGGTGGATATAGCATTCGTCATCATTGCGGCATGCTGCCTCAACGTGAGTAAGAAGGGGCTTTGTGTGATGCCATGGGGTAACATCATGCCATCGTGCTGAGATACTCTCCCTTATTTCGCCTGAAGGTGAAAAAAGTACTACTGCATCAGGAAATGACAGAGGATTGGTAAGTATTTCCGCCCCTGCCGGCTGTCCGCAGTTGAAACTGAAATAATCTTCCTTTAGTCCTGGTTCATAAACAGGGGCAGGAATCATGGTTGAGCTGAGGGCAGGTGTAATGATGAAGGTCTTGCGGTACTTCCTGCCCAGGAAATCATCTGAGTCAATAATCTCCCGGAATTTGCCGGAATTACCGCCGGTTGCCTCTTCGCGGGGGTAATGGCGAAGCATTACGTACTTGCCCCGCAACAGGTCAAGAACTGCAAGGGAGACACCCTCCGCAGAAAGCTCAAGTGTAAGATCGTAATTGTCAGTCGCGTTTATGTCGAGGGTCTCATCAATGAGCTCCAGGGGATATATCTGCGACGTGGTCATCAATCCTCCCAGTTCCCGGCATTGTTATTGGGAACCCTGACGTCACCTACCTTCATGCCCGGGAATCCGGTGATCTTGGTACGCTGGTCATTGTAGTTGACTACCAGTTGCCTGTCGAGGTCACTCAGGAATACATCATTGAGTACGTAGGCTTCAAAAACATTGACAAGCACCAGTGACGTGGTCATGACCTTGGCGGCAGACATCTGGAACTCTGTTTTCTCCATCCCCGGTACATACCTTAGCTGGTCAATGGGATAGCCCCTGTCAAAGATTGAATCACGAACAGGAATATAGCTTGTGTCACGGCTTATCAGTCCTTTTTTAACAGCTTCTCTCTCACTGGTGATCCCTTCAGCTATCATCTCGTCGGTAAGAGAACCCCTTCTGAAAACCAGTGGCAGGGAGTCAGTCTTGAGGAATGTAATCAGGGTGTCAAAACTGCCTGTATAATAACCTTTTACAGATTTAAACGCCTCCTGGGCCGTACGGATATCGATAAGTCTCTCCTTAATGGCCGTCTCCCGGGCATCTTTCTCCTTATTGAAACGGATGGGCTTCATTATACTTTCTACCAGGAACCAGGCCAGCACAATAATGATAATGGTAAATACGATGTTGAGAGCCGTTTTCATGTCTTTTCTGATCGATTGTTGAGTAACTTTGTGCAAATTTAAAAAAAAAGCAGACTGTTTTCCGGTTTGTCGAAATAAAATGAGACAGGAGAATATTTACAATCTTCTCGGCAGGAACCTTGGTTACCTCCCCACGGAGGATCAGTCTGGCTGCATGCGACAGCTTGCAGATTTTGTTGCTGACAACACGAATGATGTAATCTTTCTTATGACCGGTTATGCCGGTACCGGGAAGACGAGTCTGATTGCCTCACTGGTATCAACCCTGACCACCCTGAGGCAGAAGTCAGTGCTGCTTGCGCCAACAGGTCGGGCTGCAAAGGTACTCCGGTCCTATTCGGGGAAGGAGGCATATACCATCCACAGGAAGATTTACCGTCAGAAATCTGCTACGGACGGGGTTGGTAAATTTGTCCTTGACCGTAATCTACACAAGGAGACATTTTTTATTGTTGATGAAGCCTCAATGATACCTGATGATTCGTCAGAAGGCTCAATGTTCGGCAGCGGCCGGCTCCTGGAAGACCTGCTTGAGTATGTATATACTGGAACCAACTGCAAGCTTATCCTTGTCGGAGATGTTGCCCAGTTGCCGCCGGTGGGTTCTGTGGTAAGCCCCGCCCTGGATGTGAATGTCCTGCGCAACACCGGTTTTGCACTTGAGACATTTGAGCTTAGGCAGGTTATCAGGCAGAGTGAAGGCTCCGGCATCCTGATGAA
>SBFZ01000154.1 GCA_006227095.1 Bacteroidota bacterium
TATTATATATTTCATTGACTCATTTACCGGCTTCAGCCTTTGCATCTGCAATCATTTTTTCGTTTGCCGTTATAAGAAACTCCACCCTGCGGTTCTGTGCCCTTCCCTCGTCTGTTTCATTGTCGTATTCAGGCATTGACTCTCCAAACCCTTTTGTGGTTATCCGTTCGCCTTTGATCTGGTTTGCCACCAGGTACTCTGACACTGCTCCGGCCCTCCTTTCTGACAGAGCCTGGTTGTAACTTTCGGTCCCCTTGCTGTCAGTGTGACCCTGTACTTCAATATTCGTATCAGGGTAGGTGTTCAGCACCTTCACCAGTTTATCAAGGTTTATTTTTGCATCCGGTGACAGAGCTGACTGATCAAATCCGAAAAGTACGGCACTGCTGAATTCAACAACTATTCCTTCTCCGACACGTTCAACCTTTGCGTCCGGGACCGTCTTTTCAATTTCTGCCGCCTGCTTGTCCATTTCCCTGCCGATAATAGCCCCGGTAGCACCTCCAACTGTTGCACCAATAACGGCGCCCAGGGCTGCATTTCCGGTAGCCTTGCCTATCACAGCGCCCATGGCGCCACCTGCCGCAGTGCCCACCACGGCACCCTTTGTTGTCTTGTTCATCGATGCACACCCCGATAAAAGCACAGAGGCAACAATGGTTAAGATTGAAATGAACTTGATTTTTCTCATGATTATATTTTTTTCGTTAAACACGATCTCAGCCTTTTTGTTCCCATGTTTCTTTAAGGCACTCCTTTCCCCCTGTTTAGATCGTACAGTTTCTCAATCACCTGCTGATCCCAACAGACTGCCCTGTTACTTCATTGCCTTTGTCAGTATACCCATTACACCCCGGATGAATGTTGCCGATGTCAGCACCTTAACCACAGGGTGTGTTGTTGTCCTTCTCCTGGAAGGAGTCCGGCCTGATGTCCTGGTCGGAGTCCGGGTTGTCCTTCCGTAATCCCTTCCGTAATCCCTCTCGTAGCTCTTCTGTTCAGCTTTTCTTGCCTCTGCTTCCCTCCTCTCCTCTTCTGCCTCACGGATCTTTCTCTCAAGCATCTCGGCAGCACTGTCGGGGTCTATAACCCTGGAGTACCTGGCGACAAGCTGTGATGAGCTGTTTATGGAACTTATCTCATCAGGAGTAAGGATATCCATCCTGCTCATGGGGGCACGAACCATCACCACCGCCAGCGGAGTGGGGATACCCTTTTCGTTGAGGGCAGTCACCAGTGCTTCACCGGTACCCAGTGAAGTAATCGTCTCTTCCGTTCTGTAGTAGTCCGAGATCGGGAAATTCTCAGCCGTAAGTCTTATATCCTTGCGGTCATTGGCGGTGAAGGCGCGGAGGGCATGCTGCACCTTGAGGCCTAGCTGGGCAAGGACAGGGGCCGGAACATCCATCGGGTTCTGCGTAATGAAATAGACACCCACACCCTTGGAACGGATCAGCTTTACAATGGTTTCTATCTGTTCAAGCAGAACCTTGCTGGCCTGGCTGAAGATAAGATGAGCCTCATCTATGAATATAACAAGCTCCGGCTTGGGCTGATCACCCCTCTCAGGCATCGTGCTGTAAACCTCTGCCAGAAGTGACAGCATGAAGGTCGAAAAGAGCTTCGGCTTGTCCTGGATGTCTGTCAGCCTGATAATGTTGATATACCCGTTCCCGCTGGCATCTCTGCGCATCAGGTCGCGTACATCAAAAGATTCCTCGCCAAAAAAGCGGTCAGCACCCTGTTGCTCAAGTTCAATAATCTTCCTTAATATCACACCTGTGGAGGCCGTTGACATGGCTCCGTATTCCTTCTCGAGCTCCTCCTTTCCCTCTCCGGTCAGATATTGTATCACTTTCCGGATGTCCTTGAGATCAATGAGGCCAAGCTGGTTGTCATCACAGTATTTGAAGATGATTGACATGATTCCTGCCTGGGTGTCATTCAGGTCAAGGATACGTGAGAAGAGCACCGGGCCGAACTCGGAAACAGTTGCACGCAGTCTTACACCGTTCTGCTCAGAGATTGTAAGAAGTTCTACCGGGAAGCCCATTGTAGAATAGGGCAGGTTAATCTTTGCATGCCTGTCCCTTATGAAATCATTCTCACTGCCAGGCCTGGCAACCCCGCTGAGGTCTCCCTTCACGTCCATTACAAGCGACGGGATACCCTTCAGGGAAAGCTGTTCTGCCAGTACCTGCAGTGTTTTTGTCTTTCCCGTACCTGTAGCCCCTGCAATGAGACCATGCCGGTTGAGCGACTTTAAAGCTATGCGTATATGGGCATCGGTTACTGCCTCACCATCAAGCATCGCCCCTCCTAACACAATATAGTCACCCTTGCAGGAATATCCACCGCTTATGTGGCTGAAAAAATCATCTTTCTTGCTCATTGACATGAATTTACTATTAAACAAAAAGCCGCCGGGACAGATACCCCAACGGCTTTCTAAATTAGTAATTATTTGGATTACTTGGTATCAAGAATCTCCTTTACCTTTTCAGCAAGAGCATCACCACGAAGGTTATGTCCTACTATAATGCCGTCACCATCAAGGAGGAAGTTGGAAGGTATTGCGCTTACGGCATAGAGTTTCGCAGGCTCACAATCCCAGTATTTAAGATCCGAGACATGGGTCCAGGTAAGCTTGTCATCTTCGATAGCCTTAACCCAGTCTTCTTTCGTGCGATCAAGGGAAACACCAAATACATCAAAGCCTTTCTTGTTATAATCATTCCAGACCTTGACAACATTCGGGTTCTCCTGGCGGCAGGGACCACACCATGCAGCCCAGAAATCAACAAGCAGGAGTTTTGTGTCACCGCCAAGTTTCGAATAGAGTGATACAGGGTTGCCATCAACATCATTGAGTGTGAAGTCGGGAGCTTTCTGACCTGTTGCAACAGCCTTCAGATGCACCAGCCTTTCCTTAAGGGTGACAACAGTCTGTACCTGGTTGAGTGTTGTATCAAGCTTGCCAAGAAGATCTTCAAGTTCTGATGCCTCAAGATAGTATGCAAGTTCACTTATAACTGCAGGGGCAACATATGAAGAGGG
Organism: Bacteroidota bacterium; assembly: GCA_006227095.1. Taxonomy (GTDB): domain Bacteria; phylum Bacteroidota; class Bacteroidia; order Bacteroidales; family VadinHA17; genus SR-FBR-E99. The sequence continues at coordinate 3,058 of SBFZ01000154.1, forward strand.
GTTATTTGCTATGAATTCCTTCCGCATCGTATTCTGCCTGTTGTCAATCTCCTCAAGTTCTTTCTCAATTGATGAAGCAAGTTCTTCATTCCCTTCCATCCTGGCGGCACGGTAACGGTCATATACCTTCATCATCTCTGCATTGGTCTCATCGAACATTGCCTTGTATGAGTCAAACTCTGCCTGGGCAGCTGAACCGCTTACAGAGCCTGTATATATTGAATCAGCATGAGCATGAATTGTAATGTCGGAATTCTCAATGTAGAAGTTCAGACCGCCTCTTTTCCCCTTGATGGCAAGATTGACCATCTGCGGGTAAGGAACAACACCTTCCATTGTGAAGGCACCGTTTTCAAGGGCTACGGAGTCCATGACTTCATAACCTCCGGGAATCCTTTTCTGGAGGATAACCGTTTCATTTCCGGCTCCGTCAATGGTTCCTGTTATTCTGAATTTCGGGTCTTTGGCGCAGGAGGCGGCGACAGCAACCACCAGCAAAAGGAGAATTGTCTTTTTCATCTGATTCATTTTATTCTTTTAAACACTCTTTTTTTCTGAAGGTTCAAATATACAAATATTTGGCTATTCGGTGCTGCGGCTGAAATATTTGTCGAGAAGGATGGATGCCGGTTTGTAGGAGGTGGTTTCTCCCTCCCTGAGCTGCCGTTCCAGGTCAGGCAGAAGCTGCGACACCTCCGGATGTGTGTAAAATGACTGTTTCAGCGTATCAATGATGGTTTCATGCATTCGGGTCACTGCCTGTTCCCTCCTTCTCTCCCAGAACCATCCGTTGCTTTTTGTAACACTCACATAGTCACGTATTGTCTCCCATATTTCGGCTATCCCCTTCCTTTCCCGTGATGAGCATGTCATCACCCTCGGGGTCCATTTTGATGGTGAGGGAGGGAAAAGGTGAAGTGCATTCCTGTATTCCACTCTTGCCAGTTCGGCTTTCCTGGTATTGTTCCCGTCTGCCTTTGTTATGACAATGGTGTCTGCCATCTCCATTATTCCGCGCTTGATCCCCTGCAACTCATCACCGGCTCCTGCCAGCATGAGCACCAGGAAAAAATCAACCATGGAATGCGCCGCTGTCTCCGACTGGCCCACCCCTACCGTTTCAACGAGTATGGTGTCAAAGCCGGCCGCTTCGCATAGTATTATTGACTCACGTGTCTTCCGCGCCACCCCTCCAAGTGTCCCCGCTGAAGGCGAAGGACGGATAAAGGCATCAGGGTCAGTGCTCAGCTGTTCCATCCGGGTCTTGTCACCCATGATGCTGCCACCGCTCTGCTGGCTGCTCGGGTCGATGGCCAGAACGGCAAGACGCCTCCCGTAATGCCGTGTAAGAAGAGT
>SBFZ01000238.1 GCA_006227095.1 Bacteroidota bacterium
GAACCCGAGAGGAACCTTCCGCGACCCGATTCCTATACCCTGACTGCAGAGGCCGGGATGCCGGAAGAAACAGATAAGCTGCCAGAAACAGACACGCAGCGACAGATAGAAACCATCCTCGCAAAGGATGATCTGACGGCTCGTGACATGTCAAGACTGGCCCGGCTGAATGAAAAAAATGCCCGGGAAACCCGTGAAAAGCCGCCCCTTGAGATAGAGGATAAAACCACACTCATAATTGAAGAGGATGCCACAGGCAGGGATTCATCATACTGGGCCGAAGTAAGGCCTATACCTCTCACCAGGGAAGAGACTGCAAGCCTCTCTGCAACCCCGGCTGCCAGCGGAACACTCGCCAGGCGGGACACCTCTGAGCTTACAATCACAATAGGCTCAGGGTCAGGCCAAAACAAAAAAAGCCCTGCAGGAAGGTTCCTCCGTGACCTGGCCGGAGGTAAAAGATGGCAGCCCGGCACGGATACCTTCATCCAGTTTGACGGTCTGGCTGACCTGGGCAGTTTCTCCTACAACACCGTCGACGGGTTTATTGCCGGAACAGGTATGAACCTCTCCGTCAAAACAGGAAAGGCCGGAAGATTCACCCTGGCGCCATCTGCCAGGTATGCATTCAGCAGGGAAAAACTCATGTGGAATGTCTCTGCCAATATGCTTTATGACCCGATGCACTCGGGGAATATCTTCCTGAGGGCAGGAAGCCAGTCGGACGAATTCTCACCCTCGGGGGTTAACCCGCTGGTTAATACGGTCTCATCTCTCTTCTTCAGGAACAACATGATGAGACTCTACGGAAGCAAATTTCTCATTGCCGGGCACCGGGGAGAGCTGGCCAATGGCCTCACCCTGTCTGTATCAGGGATGTATGAGGAACGTGAACCGCTGACAAACAACTCTGAGTTCTCATTCTTCAGGAAGGATATTCCGTGGTATGACAATATGCCTGACAACCCGTATGTCACAGGCACTGAAGAGGGATATGAACCTGAGCCTCCGGTCAGCCACAGGCACCTGTCATTTACATCATCCCTTTCATGGACTCCCCGGCAGAGATACCGCCTCACAGACGGGGCAAAGATCAATGCAGGGTCTGACTACCCCACCTTCACTCTCAGCTGGAAGCACGGATATAACTATAATGAAACGGCCTCCGGCACCTTTGACATGGTCAGCGGCGAGATAAACCGCATCTCAAGGTTCGGAGCCCTGAACGAGTTCCGGTGGCGCATCCGCGGTGGCAGATTCTTCAACCAGGAAAACGCCAGGCTGCAGGATATGTACTTCTTCAATACCCAGTCATCACCCGTTCTGCTCAATAATTATGAAGATGCCTTCTACCTGAAACCCTTATACTCGGTATCAACCAGGAAAGGCTTCGCCGAAGGCCATGCCAGGTACACATCGTCCACGCTGCTTCTGAAACGTCTGCCCGGGCTTAGCCGGACCCTCATACGGGAGAATGTAAGCCTCGCAATGCTGTGGACCCCGGAGGCAGGATACTACTGCGAGGCAGGATATACCCTCAGCGAGGTTTTCCTGGTCGGAACAGTCGGAGTATATACCGGATTCAGTAATGAGGCGTTTGAATCAGCAGGTTTAAGAATTGTGCTGAGACTGGAATAGAGTCCGCAGAAGACTACTGCAGCAGCAATTCAGCAGGCAAACGGATTATTATCCTGAGACTGGAACAGAGTCCTCAGAAGACTACTTCAGCATCAGATCAGAACGAAGGCCTGCGCCCGTTGTCATCCGGCGAGAAGTCGCTGAAATCAGACGAGATGTCATTGTTCATCTTTGAACCCATGGTAAACACCCCTCCCGGAGGAACATCGGGGAAGGAGACATCCGCTCCGAAGTCGTCCGGCTCGACAAATGAGGCACGGTCTTCCTTGAAATAGAGCAGGACCTCATCGGTGGGGCCGTTACGGTTCTTGGCCAGGATAATATCAGCGTGACCCTTGGTTGACTGCCCGTCTTCAAACTGAAGCACCCCCATCTTTTCGGGACGATGGATGAACACCACCATGTCGGCATCCTGTTCGATGGCTCCTGACTCACGCAGGTCAGAGAGCATCGGTTTCTTGTTCCCACCCCGGGTCTCAACAGACCTGTTGAGCTGTGAGAGGGCCAGCACAGGCACCGCCAGTTCCTTGGCAATGCTCTTCAGTGATCTGGAGATAGAGCTTACCTCCTGTTCACGGCTCCCGGCATCAGGAGGCCCGGTCATAAGCTGAAGGTAGTCCACCAGCACCACATCAAGCTTGTTCTGGGCCTTGAGCCTGCGGCACTTGGCCCTCAGCTCAAAGACTGAGATGGCGGGTGTATCATCAATGTATATCTGTGCTTCAGTGAGTGATTTGATGCGTGACTCAAGCAACGACCACTCTTCCGGCGAGAGCTTCCCGTTCTTGATCTTGTCACCCGGGATCTCCGTCTCTGACACAATAAGCCTGTTGACCAGCGATATGGCTGACATCTCAAGTGAGAAAATGGCAACCTTCCTGCCATGGTCAATGGCCATGTTGCGGGCCATGGTGAGGGCAAAGGCCGTCTTTCCCATTGAGGGCCTTGCGGCAATGATCACCAGTTCAGATCTCTGCCACCCGGAGGTGAGCCTGTCAAGCTTCGTGAATCCCGAAGGCACACCAACAAGGGCATCCTCCTTCTTGCCCAGCTCCTCTATCTCGGCAAGACTCTGCCTGATCACCTCATGAATGGGGGCTACCTCATGCTTGATGTTTCCCTCTGCTATCCGGAAGAGTTCATCTTCACTCCTGTCAAGCAGCTCGGTCACATCAAGCGTGTCCTCATATACCAGGTTCTGTATCATGGTGGCAGCCCTGATCAGCTCCCTCTGTATATACTTCTGGAGGACTATCCTCGCGTGGTACTCTATGTTTGCAGCAGAGACAATCCTCGAGGTAAGCTCGGTAAGATAAACGGCACCTCCGGCCTCCTCAAGCTCATTTGCCCTCTTCAGCTCCTGGGTCACCGTCAGCAGGTCTATCGGCTGGTCACGCTTGTTGAGCTCGATTATGGCAGCAAATATCTTCTGATGCGCTCCGGAATAAAAAACCTCCGGACGAAGCATGTCAACAACCATCCTTGCTGCCTCTATCTCAAGCATGGCAGCACCCAGAACCGCCTCCTCCATCTCAGGCGATTGCGGCGGGACCCGCCCACCCTCAGGAATGATTACAACTGACTGCTTTTTGTCCTGCCTTCCTCTTGACGTACCCTGTGCCATTAATATACAATATTGGATTTCAAATAGTTTGACGAATGTAGCAGATGTTGCTGCCAGCATCAAATTTAACACAATCAGCCTATAACCACCGGAAAAAGAATTTTTTTTCTTTCCACCGCCGGTTGTTTATAAGATGTTGAAAACGGATATAATCAATAAAGATGAGGTAAATTAAAAAGGTTCGTATATTTTTGATCTTTCAATAACACCCTGCAATGGTTGTATTTCCGAGAGCAAAAATAAACATCGGGTTAAGGATCATGGAAAAGAGGCCTGACGGCTATCATAACATTGAGACCTTCTTTTATCCCGTTGATATTGCCGATGCTCTTGAATTTGTAGTAAGGAAAGACAACCGCAGAAATGACACCCTGAGGATTACCGGCCTGATGAAGGACTCAGACCCTGACGACAACCTTGTTATGAAAGCGGTCAGGATTATGCGGCAGTCATTTGATTTTCCGGCCATACGGATTCATCTTCACAAGAGTATCCCGATTGGTGCAGGGCTTGGCGGAGGCTCATCCGATGCCGCCGGTATGCTGAAGGCACTCAACAAGTATTTCAGTTTCGGCCTTAACTCAGAGGAGCTCCGTTCAATCGCCGGGGTTGTCGGAAGTGATGCCCCTTTCTTTATCGACGGGACCCCCTCATTTGCTGAAGGGGTGGGAAATATCCTCTCAGAATTTCCGCTTGACCTCAGCGGATACAGCATCGTCATCCTTTATCCTGACACAAATATCAGCACTGCCGAGGCATATGCGGGATGTGTTCCCTGCACTACAGGATTATCTCTCAGGCAACTTCTCAACCTCCCTGTAAACCAGTGGCGTGGCAGGGTTGTGAATGATTTTGAACTAAACATCTTCAGGTCATACCCACAGGTGGGCAGGCTGAAAATGGCCCTGTATGAAGCAGGCGCAGTATACGCATCCATGTCGGGCAGCGGATCAGCCGTCTACGGGATCTTTGAGGGTGAACCGGAACTGCCGCAAGAACTGGCACGCTACAGGCTCAATACAGGTTTCAGGATCTGATCTCCTTAAGTACGTGCACCACGGCCTGTTCCGGGTAACACACCGGCCGGGCCTTTGTAAAGTCAAAATTACCAGCGCATTGTCAGCGCCTTCCGTGGTATCAGAACCATCCC
>SBFZ01000180.1 GCA_006227095.1 Bacteroidota bacterium
GCAGCCCCTTCCGTGTCAAGACGTACCATCCCCTTCTCGGTACTGATACGGTTGTATCCCTGCTGAATAAGGAACTTAAGGAATTCAGCCGGATCAACATTTTCAGGAACGGAGACGGAAGCAGTCAGAACAACGCGGGTACCGGGGGTAAGGGTTGCAATGTAGTTTACAACGTCATCCACCGAATGCCTGCGTACCTCACGGCCGGAAACGGGTGATATCGTTCGCCCGACTCGTCCCCAGAGCAGTCTCAGGTAATCATGTATCTCGGTTGATGTGCCAACAGTTGACCTCGGGTTACGGGTATTGACCTTCTGCTCAATGGCTATGGCAGGAGGTATACCATTGATGAAATCAACATCAGGCTTGTTCATTCTTCCAAGGAACTGGCGGGCATAGGAGGAGAGGCTTTCCACATACCGCCGCTGCCCCTCGGCATAAATCGTGTCAAAAGCGAGTGAAGACTTGCCTGACCCTGAGACTCCGGTAATGACCACGAGACTGTTCCTGGGTATCGAAAGGGTAATCTCTTTCAGGTTGTGAACACGTGCCCCCTTTATCTCAATGTTACCCTTCATTCAGCCTGAGTTGATAAGTTGGCAAAATTAATCATTTTGAAATTACTATTTTTTGTTTTCTTTGTCTGCACAGGAAATGAAACAAACGGGGAACTGATCCCGTATAAGCCAACAGTAAACAGGAAAAAAACCAACAACGCAACAAAGGAGGGCCGCCTATCGTATAACTCTACCCGGAACCAAAACGAGTGTAAGTTATGAAGAGCAAAATGACCGATTATGAGCTTATTACAAGCTTCATGAGCGGTAACGAGAGAAGCATAGAGCTGCTCATCCTGCGTCACAAAAGTAAAGTCTATTCCTATATCAGCCTTTACATCAGAAACCGAGACCTGGCTGATGACATTTTCCAGGACACATTTCTCAAGGTGGTCCAGTCAATAAGGGCCGGCCGTTACCAGGATGACGGCAAATTCATCTCCTGGGTGATGCGGATAGCACACAACCTGATCATTGATCACTTCAGGCATGAGAAGCAGATGGGTATTGTCCTCAATGATGACTATGAGACTGACCTTTTCAATTCAAAGAAGCTGACTGACGATAATGTTGAGGATGTGATGGTTCGTCGCCAGGTAATGCGTGATGTAAGACGACTTATCAACGGTCTCCCCGAGGATCAGCGCGAAGTGGTCATAATGAGGCACTATGCAGGAATGAGTTTCAAGGAGATAGCTGACATGACGGGCGTGAGCATCAACACTGCTCTGGGAAGGATGAGATATGCACTCATCAATATGCGTAAGATCATGACTGAAAAAAATATAACCCTTTCCATCAGCTGATACAATTTTTTGAGTAAGAGGGCGTTTTTCAGATATGAGAACAGAAACGCCTATGGATAAGAATTCTACCCTCTTACTTTCATATTTTGAAATCACCAATACCCCGTCAGATCTCATAGCAGACGCCTTCGGCATAGATGCTGCCCTGGGCATACTGCTGCCTGACATGGATGATGTCCCTTCAGAGGAGGTGATTGCCAGCCTGTTCGAGAAGATCAGGAAGGGGTCGGTGCACTGAACGACTTTCCTCAATATTTTGATAGTTAGTCGGAGAACCGGCAGGCAGGTCCTGTCCGGTTCTTCCCATATCTGACCCTTGTCATGGTCATTTCTCAGTTAAATTAATACCTTAGACCCACCCAAAACAGGAGTTATGAAAAGAATAATCATTTGTTTCATTGTACCGATGGCCCTTTTGTGGTCATGCAATTCAAAACAGGAAAAAATGGAGAACAGGATGAAGAATTTCATTTCATCCTATGAGAATGAACTGATACCACTTTACAGGGAATCAGCGCTTGCATCATGGGAGGCGAACATCACCGGCACCGATGAGGACTGGGCGAGGAATGAGAAGGCCTCACTGGCATATGTCAATTATTTCACTGACAGGGAGGCTTTCACGGAGCTGAAAGAGCTTAAGGAATCAGGTATGGTGAAGGATCCCCTCCTGGCCAGGCAGCTTGACATAATCTACAACCAGTTCCTCTCGGGACAGGTTGACACAAGCCTGCTTTCAGAACAGGTCAGGATGGAGACGGAAATAACGAAGAAGTTCAACTCGTTCAGGGCTGATGTCGGCGGAAAGATGCTGAGTGACAATGAGGTGGAGGATATTCTCCGCAATTCAACCAATTCAGGTGAGCTTCGTGCTGCCTGGGAAGGTCATAAGATGGTAGGTCCGCTGGTGGCAGAAGACATCATCAGGCTGGTAAAACACAGGAACAGGATAGCACAGGAGCTGGGATTCAGCAATTATCACCAGATGAGCCTGCAGCTTTCAGGGCAGGATCCTGCGGAGGTGACGAGGGTATTTGATGAGCTGGACAGTCTCACCCGTGGTACTTATGTTACCCTGAAGGAAGAAATTGACGCCTATTATTCAAAACGATACAAACTTCCGGTCAGTGAACTGATGCCATGGCATTACCAGAACCGCTACTTCCAGGAGGCACCGGAAATTTATGCGGTAGATTTTGACAGTTATTACGCTGACAAAGATCCTGTTGAAATTGCCCGCGCATACTATGTATCAATAGGTCTGCCTGTTGATTCAATACTGGCAAAGAGCGATCTCTATGAAAAACCGGGCAAGAACCAGCACGCTTTTTCAACTGACATTGACAGGGAGGGGGACGTTCGCACCCTTGACAATATCAGGCCTGACTCATACTGGATGAATACCATAATGCATGAGCTCGGACATGGTGTCTATTCCTACTATAATGACAGGTCACTGCCCTTTGCACTCCGTGATGCAGCTCATGCCTTCACTACCGAGGCGGTCGCCAATTACTTCGGACGGCTTGCAACCAATCCTGCCTGGATGAATTACATGGGAATCATCACAGCGGAAGAGGCTGAGAAGATCGGTGATGACGCCTTTAACGCCTTCAGGCTTCAGCAGCTGGTTTTCAGCCGCTGGGCGCAGGTGATGTACCGCTTTGAAAAAGCCATGTATGAAAATCCGGAACAGGATCTGAACCAGCTCTGGTGGGATACAGTTGAGAAATACCAGTTGATGAAAAAACCTGAAGGACGTGATATGCCAGACTGGGCAACCAAGATCCATATCGCCCTTTATCCGTGCTACTACCATAATTATCTTCTCGGCGAACTGCTCGCCTCACAGTTCTCGGATTATATTACCGGTACGGTTGTAAAGGGAAATACCGGTGAGGATATGAAAGCCATGGGCGAGTTCTTCAGGACAAAAGTCTTCATGCCGGGGATGCGTTATGAGTGGAATGAGATGATTGAAAAGGCAACCGGAGAAAAGCTGACGGCAAAACATTATGCCAGCCAGGTAATGGGTAAATAAGGGGATATCATTATAGAATCAGAAAAATCCGGATAAAAATGAAAAAACTATTAATTCTTATGGCCCTGGTAATTACAGCATGCTCAACACCCGACAGGAAGGGAGGTGAGACAACCGCAAACTTCATCGGTGAGCCGGTGATTACTGCAACCGTCGACCGGGTGATGGCAGAGCAGCCATCTGCAGATAAACTGCTTCTGGAAAAGGGGGTGCGCCATGCAGCTTCGCTATGGCGCGAAGAGGATGGAACTGCAGCTGAATTTGGTGACTTTGTTTCGGGGAATTATATATCTGACCCCGCCAGACGGAAGACGATATTCCTCAAGATAAGCAATTATCTCGAATCACTTGCCGGTAACATGAATGAGATAACCCTCGATCTGAGAAAGATACTTGATGAGGCAGCGGGTGAAATAGACGAGATAGACCGGATGTTCGGCAACTATTCTGTCGGATCACACCTGCAGTCTGATTTCTATGGAAACAGGATTGCCTTCGTTGTTGCGCTGAACTTTCCCTATTATACTCTTGAGGAGAAGGAGGAACTGGGCTCCGCGTGGAGCAGGGAGGAATGGGCAATGGCCAGGCTGGGTGACCAGTTTATTTCGCGTGTTCCGGCTGAGCTGAACCAGGCAGCAAACACGGCTGTCGGAAATGCCGAGATGTACATTGCCGATTACAACATACATATGGGTAAACTTCGTACCGATGACGGCCGCCAGCTGTTTCCTGATGATATGGTTCTTCTGTCGCATTGGAACCTTCGCGACGAGATCAAGTCAAACTACGCTGATAAAGTGAGCGGAAATGAGAAGCAGGAGATGGTCTACAGGGTTATGGAGAGAATCATCAGGCAGGAAATTCCCGGTATGGTCATAAACAGTCCCGATTACGAGTGGGCTCCATATTCTAACACGGTAAGCAGGGAAGGTGCTGCAACAGAGGTCAAAGCTGAACCTGATACCAGGTACTCACATGTGGTAAATATTTTCAATGCCTGGAAGGC
>SBFZ01000197.1 GCA_006227095.1 Bacteroidota bacterium
AGCTGACACCAGGCTCAACAGTGCCTTCATCGGCGAGAAGCTGGCGAAGGAGCTCTATATTATCCGGTATATCCTTACAGAGGAGTCTTTTGCTGCACTTGAAGCCGGAGGCGTCCCTCAGGCTGTGTCTGAGAAACTCAAGCCCCTTGAGAACCAGAGATTCACTACCGAAAAGAAGCTTTCGGAAGCCTTTTCCGGTTTGCTCTCCCCAAAAGAGGTGAAGCTGTACGGGTTGAAAATAAAAGAGGCAGCCTGGTCATACCGTGAGGGTTCAAGGGTAATCCTTACTTTTCTTGATGCCAATGGCACACAGACAGGTGCTGCATTCCGCATCACCGGCATCTTCCGTACCAACAACGATTTTTTCGAGGCTACCAGTGTATTTGTGCCCCGCGATGAGCTGATTCGCCTGGCCGCGATGGAAGAGGGACAGTACCACCGCATCATTGCACGCCTTGAGGATGATGACCTGACTGATGAAGCTACCGCAGCCGTAAAGGAATCCCTCCCCGGGCTGGAGGTGATGAACTGGAAGCAGATACAGACTGACCTGGCGATGATAGCAGACTACATAAACCAGATTTACCTTGTATTCATGGTCCTGATACTTGCAGCCCTTGCCTTCGGAATAGTAAACACCATGCTGATGGCGGTCCTCGAGCGTACCCGTGAGCTGGGCATGCTTGCAGCCATAGGAATGAACCGCCGGCGTGTCTTCACCATGATAATGCTCGAGTCGATATTTCTTTCAATAGTAGGAGGATTTGCGGGGATGGCTGTAAGCGCCATTGTCATTGCCATTACCAACCATACAGGCATCAACCTGGTGAAATATGCTGAAGGTCTCGAGGCCTTCGGATATTCAGCGCAGCTTTATCCAACCATCGGGGCAGATTTCTTTATCATGCTGACGGTAATGATTGTTATCACCGGAATCATCTCAGCCATTTATCCTGCCAGGAAAGCATTGCAGCTCAATCCTGTGGAAGCTTTAAGAGGAGAATAACCAGAAAAACACAATACAATGAAAGTAGTTGAAATCAATGATGTCTTCAAGACCTATCATGATACCGAGGTTGAGGTTAAAGCCGTCAACGGCGTCACCCTCAGTTTTGAAAAAGGCGATTTTGCCGTGATAGTTGGTCCCTCGGGCTCAGGCAAGACCACTCTCCTGAATCTCATAGGAGGACTTGACCAGCCCTCCGCCGGTGAGATCATAGTTGCGGGGCACAGGCTCTCGGAGCTGAAGCCCTCCGAGCTGATTGATTTCCGCATGGATCATGTGGGATTTGTCTTTCAGTCGTATAACCTCATACCCGTTCTCACTGCAGCGGAGAACGTGGAGTTCATAATGAGCCTTCAGAAGTGGCCGAAGGAAAAGCGGATGGCCCGCACCGACGAGATGCTGCAGTCTGTAGGTCTTGCCGACCGTCACAGGAGCCGACCGTCACAGCTCTCAGGCGGTCAGCAGCAGAGGGTAGCCGTGGCCCGTGCCCTGGCCCCGAGACCGCAGTTTATCCTGGCTGACGAACCCACCGCCAACCTCGATACAAAGTCGGCCGAGACCCTTCTTGACATCATGGAGAAACTGAACCGCGAGGAGGAAATGACATTTATCTTCTCAACGCATGACGTGCGCGTAATGAAAAGGGCACGCAGGGTCATAACCCTCGAGGATGGCAAGGTAGTCTCTGACGAAAGGACAAACCATAATTCATGAAGCGGACACTTCTTCTGGCAGCACTTCTGTTATGCACAATGTTACCGGCTGTGGCCTTCACCGGCATGAACCAGGGGTATGCAGGTGATGATACCACCCGGTCAGCAGCCATTGCCGCCGGCAATCCCGACGGCGCGGGAAGAAACTCCCCCAAATCATCAGTCTTTCTCACTGAATCACAGGAAACAGATGAGAGGCTGATCAGCCTCTCAGCCGGCGGTTACGCCTCATGGCTCCATATGGCAATGTTTGAAAAGCCGTCAGAAAACTGGATAAACAGCAGCATGTTTCATAACCGCCTGAATTTTAAAGCTTATGCCGGGAGCCATGTGACATTTGCACTTGAGGTTCGCAACCGCTTTGTCACCGGAGACATGATAAAGCTTGATCCCTCATATGCCGGAAGCCTGGCCTCCGATGACGGGTGGGCTGACATGTCATGGAATCTCTTCAGCGGCAGTTCATACGCCCTGAACACAATGATTGACAGGGCTTATATAGACTTTACGGCAGGCAGGCTGCAGGTGAGGGCAGGGCGTCAGCGGATAAACTGGAGCCAGGCGCTGATCTGGAATCCAAATGACATTTTCAATACCTATTCATTTTTTGATTTCGACTATGTTGAAAGACCGGGGAGTGATGCCGTCAGGCTGATATATTCAACCAGCCCCTCCTCGGCGGTGGAGACGGTTGTGAAGGTTGATGCCGCAAACCGGATCACCGCGGCTGCACTCGGCCGCTTCAGCATTCTGAGTACTGATCTGCAGTTTCTTGCAGGAGTGACGGATGATGATTTCCTTACTGCCGGCACCGGCTTTTCAGGTGCAATCGGATCGGTTTCGGTGAGGGGAGAGGCAACCCTCTTCGCACCCCTCAGGGGGCCGGAGGAGGAGAATACCATCATTGCCACCCTTGGAATTGACAAGGCCTTCTCTGATAAGGTGACAACACTGGCACAGCTGATGTATTCGAATAATCCGCTTGACCTGAACAGCTTTACCGAACTGTACGAGGGGGGCCTGACAGCCAGGCAGCTTGCATTTTCAAAATTCAGTGCTGCCGCCCAGCTGTCATACAGCCCGGTGCCTCTCCTGAACATATCGTTTTCAGCAATCTGGTACCCTGACCTTGACGGATATTATGCCGGTCCGGCAGTTGACTTCTCACTGGCGGAGAACGTTGACTTCTCCTTCCTCTGGCAGCATTTCAACAGCACGATAGCTGAGGAGGAGACAAGGATAAATCTCGGTTTCATACGCATCAGGTACAGTTTCTAGAATTTTCATACTTTTACGGTGTTAAACCGAAAGTATGTCACTTGTCCATGAGCTTGAGAAATCCGGCAACTGGCTCTTCAGGAGAAGAAGCTGGCTGCCGGCGACAATACTTGTTCCCGCAGCTGTTTATATACTTTTCATAGCAAACCGCAGCGTCATCTATTTCAACTACACCTGGGAGATTGCCTGCATCCTTGTCTCCGTTGCCGGCGAGTTGCTCCGGTCATATACTGTAGGATATGTTCCGCGGAACACATCGGGAAGAAATGTAATAGAACAGCTGGCAGACGAGCTTAATACGAAGGGTATCTATTCAGTGGTCCGTCATCCGCTTTATATCGGTAATTTCCTGATGTGGCTGGGCCCGGTCATGTTCCTCAGGTCGGTCTGGTGGGTCCTTGTATTTGTCCTGGCCTACTGGCTTTACTATGAGCGTATCATCTTTGCCGAGGAGCAGTATCTCCGCCGGAAGTTTGGTGAGACCTATGATACCTGGGCATTCCGTGTCAGGGCTGTCATTCCGTCATTCAGGCGCTATATGAAGGCTGAACTTCCCTTCTCATTAAGGAATGTGCTAAAGCGTGAGTATAACAGCATCGCAAATATGTTCGTTGTCTTTGCCCTGCTTGACCTTCTCCGGAATATCTCAGTCACCGGCAGATTCTACCTGGAACCGATGTACATTACCCTGTTTGTGGCTGCCCTGATCTTCTGGGGAATCATAAGATACCTTGTCAAGAGAACCCGGTTCCTCCACGTTGAGGGGAGGTAGCAGGGATAAACACGGGCAATCACCTACCTGTCGCGCGCCCCGAGGAACAGCATTATATAGTAAATAAGCGTTGCCAGCGAACCGAGGGCTGCAATTACGTATGTATATGCTGCCCATTTGAGGGCATCCTCAGCCTTGTCATGCGTACCCGAATAGGTTATGCCGGCGTCAGCAAGCCATGCAAGCGCCCTTTTTGAAGCATTTATCTCCACCGGGAGGGTAATGAAGCTGAAAAGTGTGGTGATGGCAAAGAGTACTATACCTGCCAGGAGTATCTCGGGTCTCGAGTTAAGAAGCACAATTCCTGCAAGAAGAACCCACTGTATCCAGTTTGATGCGAAGCTCACCACAGGTGCCAGCTTTGATCTCATCCCCAGCCAGGCATATGACTGTGCATGCTGAAGGGCGTGGCCTGTCTCATGTGCGGCCACCGCGGCTGCTGCAACACTTGTGCCTGAATATACCTCACGGCTGAGGTTGATGGTCTTTTTAAGAGGGTTATAGTGATCAGTAAGCTCCCCTGCCACACTGTGAACCGTAACGTCAGTCACTCCGCTTTCGCGAAGCATCTTCTCCGCCACATCACGGCCCGTCATCCCCGAAGCGATGGGTACCTTTGAATATGTTCTGAACTT
>SBFZ01000146.1 GCA_006227095.1 Bacteroidota bacterium
CTGCCTACTGCCTGCTGCCTACTGCCTATTATTTCTTGCTCTTCACCCGCGAGAACCGCAGTGATTTCATCATCCATGAGGGCAGTGGTTTGTTCGGGTCACGGCGCCGCATGTCAAGATACCATCCCAGTTTCTTTATGATTGGTACCTTGTGTGTCTCCACGAACTCAATCAGGGTACCGTCAGGATCTTCAATATAGGCAAAATAGCCTGCTGCCTCACCCATGTCAAAGCTGTCGCCCTCATGGCTCGTCTTGCTGTCAACGGTAAACGGGAATCCGGCCTCACTGCAGTATTTACGGAGGTTATCCATGCCGCTGATGTCATAGCACATATGTATGAACCCCGGGTCTCCCCACAGGCGTCCTTCGAAAATACGGGTAGGTTCCCTGTCAAGCGCCTGGACCAGCTCAATTACGCTCTGTCCGAAAATGGGGTTAAATCCGCCATGAAACGGTCTGGAAGGAGCCAGCAGCATGCGCCTGAAGCGGCCGCTTCCTCCCGGAACCGATGCCAGGTCATCGAAGGTACCGGTGTTATCATATACCACCCTGTCATAGCCAAGTATGTCTGAGTAGAGCTTCAGTGCCCTGTCGATATCTGAAACGCCTATCACTGCTCCGTATGACCCTCCCGATATTTTCCGGAGATTCATGAACCAGTCAGTTGCGCCCACAATGTGGAAAAGATTTCCAAACGGGTCTTTAAGGTAAAAGCTCATTTTGCCTGACGGGTCAGCAACAGGTTTGCCCAGTACTTCAACTCCGTTCTCAGTCCAGTATTTATATGCGCTATCTACATCCTTTACCTTCATTTTGCAGGCGAAGATGCCCAGATCGCCCATTTTTGTCTCGTGGTCACGGTATTTTGGTTCCTTTCCTTTGTGCTGCCATACCTCGAAACCGCCTCCGCTCTGCAGGTTCATGGCCAGGACGGCGTGTCTGCTTCGCGGCTCTCCTCCTGTATAGGGCAGCATCAGCCTGGCTTCTGCCTCATCCTCGAAGATACGGCAATCCATCCCGAAAGCCCGTATGTACCACTCCCATGCCTCTGTGAGGTCATAGACCCCAACACCCATCTGTTGTATTCCGCTGATAATGTATCCCTTGATCTTCATTTTCTCTACATTGGTTTAATCCTTCCCGCTATCCTGAAGAAAAGCGATGGCAAATATTTTCTTATTTTCAGCATCAGCAGCTCAGTACTGCCAACCAGAATTTCCCGTTTGTTTCGTTGCAGTCCCCTTATGATCTGTTCAGCAGCTTTTTCAGTTGTCACTCCTCCCTTCTGGCCGTCGTCCATTTTTCCGTGTTCTTTCCCGTCAGATGTCAGGGCATGAAGTGAGATGGCCGTCTGCACGCGGCCGGGTATCAGGACAGATACTCTGATATTGTCATTACGGTGTTCAATCAGCAGCGTCTCGAAGAAACCGTGCAGTGCCTGTTTGGAGGCTGAGTAGGCTGACCGCATTGGGAATCCGAACCGTCCTGAGATGGAGCTTGTGGCTGCGATATGCCCTCCTCCTCCGGATATCATATGGGGAAGGACGGCCTTGGTCAGTGCTATTGTGCCGAAATAGTTTATTTCCATTATTTTGCGGTCAAGCCACAGGGGTGTATCCTTCAGCAGCGCCCTCTGGCTGATGCCGCCAATATTCAATAGCATATCAATCCTCCCTTCCCGTTCTGCCACTTCCCTGGCCTTTTCCTCAATACCCGTTGTATCCTCGAGGTCAAAAGGGACCAGGGCCACGCTGCCTTTCATAGCGGCGCACTCTCCTGCAACCCTTTCCAGCCCTGAAGGGTTGTTTGATGATGCTATCACCCTGCTGCCTGCTGCTGCAAAAGCCTTCACCAGGGCTTCACCTATTCCTGAAGAGGCTCCGGTGATCCATACCACTTTACCGGTAAAAATATCTTTCATTTTCAGAGTGAAGTGACGCGTTTAACCAGCGTGGTATAGGTGTCATGCAACTTCCTGAAAAGCGGGTTGCCGGTACGGATAAGATTCCATATCCTGAAACCCCCAACGGTTCTCAGCATCAGCAGGAACCAGTTCCAGGCAAGGATACCCAGCAGCGGAATAGCCATGAAGGCCATTACTGCAATCCACCACGGCTTGATGAAAATCAGCGCCAGAATCAGGTAGAGAGGCCCGAAGATAAAGCTCAGGCCGAGGAAGAAACCGTATCGTGCCGTGCTGATAAAGGCAGGATCCTTTGAACTGATAGCTTTCTTGTAGGCAAGCTGGAATGTAAAAATGTTGAAAATGGCGCCGGCGAAAAATACAGGCAGGGTCACCAGCAGAAGCAGTGACGAGAGTGTGAGCCATCCCAGCGGATGCCTCTTTTTCTTAAGATGACGGTAGGTCACCCTGAGTTTTGTTGCCTGGTCCCTGACGGCAAGCGATTGTTCACAAATCTCCCTGTATGAATCCGGGTCAGTTTCACGCAGCTCATTGAGCTTGCTGACCAGCCTCTGGTCACGGAAGAGCTTCGGATACTTTATTCTGTCAGCATATTTTTCATTGATGATGCTTCTTAACTCATTGATGGCCTCGTAGTTCTCTTCGTCATCAATATGCACCATAACCTTCTTCATCTCATCTGAGAGCCTGTCACGCAGCTCTCCTATGGCCCGGTTCGGATTCTCACGGTATGATTCATAATAATCAGAGACATGAATCGGGCGGCCGTAAACCACCGTGAGCACCTGCCTGAAACGCCAGTAATGTGAATACTCCAGACCTACCGGGATTATATTTATCTCACCGTTGAACCCTTTTGCCTCAGCCGTCTGGAACGCTATGCGGCAGATGCCCTTCTTGAGCTGCCGGAGCTTCCTGAAAGTGGCATGGTTACCCTCGGGAAGGATCACCACCCCGTTGCGGTTCTCCATCACCCTCAGTGTGTCACGGAAGGTGTCATCATTCTGTTTCACAGCCTCAAAACCATCCCTTATGCGATATACCGGAAGCATCTTAAACGCATAGAGAATCTTTGCGACGATTTTCTTCCTGAAAATATCAGCCCTTGCCAGGAAAATAAGCTGACGGTCAAGGGTGCAGAGCACCGCCATCGCATCCATCAGCGCATTCTGGTGATTTGGCGCCAGTATGGTAGGCACCGAGAAATCAAGTGTATCCTTACCCAATACTATTACACGGCGGTAGAAAATGTAATTATGCCAGAAACCAACATAGTTTTTCAGAAGCTGATAGAATACATCATACTTCTCAATATTCTTTTTACCCATTCCGTAACCTGGTTTACCTGCTGTTAAATAATACGCAAAGCCCCCCGGGCTTCACCATTTACGAAGTTAGAAAAAGTTTCACGGAGCAGTGTAATTTTGAGCCAGGCAAACGGGCTGCATCCTTTTTTTTAGGTATTTATACCACCACAGGGAAGATGAAGCAATTAAGATTTCAAGGATTACCGGGGCATGACCCGGGATGATGACATAAGATGCCGGTCAGTTCGGATACATCATTTAAGCGGGTACCAGGTAAGCTGAAGGCGGATGAAGGGGTTTCTATCCGAGGAAGTCGTCCAGCTCCCGGCGTTCACGTTTGGTAGGCCTGCCGCTGCCGCGCGGCCTCAATCCGTTGATCATCCTTCCTGCCTGGAGTTTCTCCTTCTCCTCCTGTGGCGTCATATCAGTGATAAACGATGAAACGAGAGGGGCTCCCACTCTTCCTTTTGGAATGGCTGTGACCGTATAGGTATATGTCACCGGTGGCTTCCGCACTGTTACAAGTGTTCCTTCACTGACCATATGGGCAGGTTTGACGGGAATACCGTTGATGATGACTCTTCCCTTCCTGCACTCCTCGGTGGCAATGCTGCGCGACTTGTAAACCCTTACATGCCACAGGAATTTGTCTATTCTTTCCCCTTTATCTGCAGTCATCATTCACTTCTTTTCCACGGGCCGCAACGCAGGTCAGTTATTCTTTTACCAGGTGCCGCAGTGCGGGCCAGTATTTTTTCAACGGGCCAGCAGCGCTGGTATGTTACTCTTTTGCCAGGTGCCACATCGCTGGTCAGTCATTTTTTTACCGGGGGTGGTGTACCGTCATCGCCGAGGGTTTTCCCTTTCCGGTTGTAGGCGGTCATGGTGAGCTCACAGCCGGCGAGGGCAAATGAGAGTATCATCTCCACTGCCAGCGGCATCCGTTTTTCAATTACCAGGAGTTCCTCAGGGCTCCATTCGCCAAGCACATAGTTTACCTGGCCTCCCTTCGGAAAGTTGTTTCCAATTCCAACCCGCAACCTTGCATACTGGTCGGTTCCCAGTATCTCGCCTATGCTTGTCAGGCCATTATGGCCGCCTGCGCTTCCCGAGGCCCTGAGCCTGATGCTGCCTGTGGGGATGGCGATATCATCTGTTATCACAA
>SBFZ01000184.1 GCA_006227095.1 Bacteroidota bacterium
AACCGAATTGCAGGTTACTCAGCCTATGAGGAGGGTAACTATGAACTTGGGAAAGAGTACATGGACAGGCTTTTTGCAAACCTTGACGCTGACCGTCTGATCAAGAAGGACTTTATTTATTACGCAAGGATACTTGCCAGGAAGAACCAGAATTTTGTCAAGATGACCATTGATGCTGACAATGATGCCGATGAGCTCAGCAAGCTGCAGGCCAGGTATCCGACCCTGAAGAGCCCTGCGAAGGAGCAGGCAAAGGCCTCAATTGACGCTCTCCAGGCAAAGGTTGATGCAGCACGCACCCAGGTGAAACAGGCTGAAGCTGAACTGGCAAAGGCATTTGAAGCCTATGACAAAGCCATTAACTTTGATGATGAGCCAGACCTTAACCTGGTCTATGAAAAAGGAACGGTACAGTACGCATCTCATTACTATGCAGATGCCGCCTCCACCTGGTCAAAACTCCTTGAAAAGGGAAGGGACAGTGAGAATGACTATATCCAGGTTGGAAGGGCATTTTACCAGGATAAGGCCTTTGCAAAGGCAGATGAGGTTTTCAGCAAGATGACTTCCAAGTATCCTGACAACCTTCAGGCTTACCTGTGGAGAGCCAACATTGCCGCAGCCCAGGATCCTGATTCAGAGCTCGGAATTGCAAAGCCAAAATTTGAAGCTCTCCTTCAGAAAGCTGCTGTTGATTCCGTGAAGTATGCAAAGGAGATGTATGACGCTCTCCGTTATCTGGGTTATGAAGCACTTCAGGGCAAGAGGTATGATGATGCAAAGGCATATTACACAAGGATGATGAACCTGTCGCCTGATTACAGGATAAGGGCACACAGCTCCCTCAGTACAATGTATATGACCATGGGTGATTATCCCAAGGCAATTGAGGAGAACAACAGGATTCTTGCCATTGATCCGGGAAATGAAGGAGCCAAATCAGCCATCCAGTATATTGCCCAGCTTCAGAAGAGTGCACAGCCCAAGGCACATCCGAATGAAATCACCGGTGTTATCTCGGATTCAAACGGTGATCCCATTCCCGGTGCATCTGTCAGGGTCAAGGATACTGCTGCCGAAGCATGGACCAACGCCAGGGGTGAATACAAGTTCGTTATGCCGGAAGCATCAGAGGCACTTGTCATAAGCGCCAAAGGGTACAAATCCATTGAAGTGCCTGTTACAAAGAGAAGGATATATAATGCCACACTCGAAAAATAGCAGGATTTAATTCCATCATCTTAAAATTGACAGAATTACTATAGACTATTGTAAAAGAAATTGAGAATAATTATTTTTGCCAACTGTTTACTTAAACCAACTAAAGAATACTGAAATGAGTAAAAAAACCAAGTCGTCAAGCGGTGTATGGCAGTCGCTTTTTGCACCTCTCGCAATTATTCTTGCATTTATTGTTGCATATCTGATTTTCACCAGGGTTCTGGGTAACCCGGTTAACTTTGAAGGTGGCAACCCGAAGGGTCATCCCCTGCAGGGCAACCTTCTCGGTCTGATGTACAAGGGAGGTGTTATTGTGCCTGTCCTTATTACGATTGTTATTACACTGCTTATCTACACCGTTGAAAGGTGGATCACTCTCTCAAGGGTGAAGGGCAAGGCCAGGCTGAATGTATTTGTCTCAAACGTCCAGCATATGCTTGCAGAAGACAAGATTGAGGAAGCCATTGTTGCATGTGACAAGCAGAAAGGTTCACTTGCCAATGTTCTCAAGGCTGGTCTGTCACGCTACCGTGCCCTGGAAAATGACAAGGAACTTGAAAAAGACCAGAAGATCACCTCAATGAAGCAGGCTATTGAAGAGGCAACAGCACTTGAGCTGCCGACACTTTCAAGGAATATGGTCATGCTTTCAACTATAGCTTCGATCTCAGTGCTTATCGGTCTTATCGGAACTGTTATCGGGATGATCCGCGCATTCGCCGCCCTGGCTCAGTCAGGTGCTCCTGATGCCCTCGCCCTCTCAACCGGTATCTCCGAAGCTCTTGTAAATACCGCTTTCGGTATCACAGGATCAACCCTGGCTATTATTTTCTTTAACATGTTCTCATCCAGGATTGACGGTTATGTCTCCAAAATAGATGAGGCAGGCTTCAGTCTGACACAGACCTTCGCCGCATCAATAAGGAAGTAGTTCACCAATTTATTCTTTTGGTCAAAAAAAGAAAGGATTTAAAAGATGCCAAAGATTAAATTAGGAACCAAATCGCCACGAATCGACATGACGCCGATGGTGGACCTGTTCGTGCTGCTGCTCACCTTCTTCATTCTGACAGCAACATTCAGGCCACAGGAAACGGCTCCTGTTGATACACCTTTTTCTGTATCGGAAAAACCGATGATGGATGCCAACGTAATGACGGTACTCATTGCAAAGGACAACCGTGTATTTTTCAATGTTGACAACGGACCGGATACAATCCTGAAATTCCGCCCGAAGATCCTTGCCGAAATGGGCAAGAGGTACAACATTGAATTCACGGATGAGGAACTCCGCCTCTTTGAGAGAACCGGAACTTCCGTAGGTGTACCGATACAGGATATGAAAGCTTACCTTGCTTTGAAAGATACCGATGAAAAAATCGCACTTGAAACAGGTGTCCCAATTGACTCAACCGACAATCAGCTGGCATTGTGGATTCTCTTTGCCCGCCAGATAAACCCGGCAGTCCAGACACTTATCAAGGGCGATGCCGACGTTGAATTCCCCGTTGTAAAGGAAGTACTTGATATACTGCAGGACAAGAACGTGAACAGGTTCAACCTGATTACCAGTCTCAGGGCAGTTGAAGTTGTTGATGAAGAAATAACTGAATAGAGATGGCAGATATACAAGTCGAGGAAAAAAGCAAAGGCGGCAAGAAAAAACCAAAAAAAGGTGATGCCCGCGTGGATATGACGCCGATGGTGGACCTTATGAGTCTGCTCATCACGTTCTTCATGCTCACAGCAGCTTTCAGCAAACCGAAGGTCATGGAGATCGTCCTTCCCGAAAAACTCAAGAAGGATGAGACCGTTGAACCTCCGAAGATCGCTGAAAGCCGTACTCTCAATATCATCCTCGGTCCCGAGGACAAGGTCTACTGGTACCCCGGCAAGGCCGACCCTGATGTGACCGTACTCCAGGAGACCGATTTCAGTGCCGAAGGCATACGCAGCGTACTGCTTGAGAGGAACAGGGCTCTGTTCCGCAAAATCGACCAGTTTGAGAAAGATGTTATCTCAGGCAAGATTGATATAAAGCAGGACTCAATGCGGGCTGCCATCAGCCAGCTGAAAAAGGATGATGATACAGGGCCTATCGTTCTTATCAAGGCCTACAAGACATCCAAATACAAGAACTTTGTCGATATTATCGATGAGATGTCAATCGTAGGCATTGCCCGCTACACATTTACTGACATAGACTGGATCGAGGAGAAACTGGTAGTTGACGCCATCAACAGGGCATCAGGCACCACATCCGGATCAGCACAATAGGAGGATACGCCATGGCAAATGAAAAGAAACGGTACCCCAGCTTTGATGATATAGTATTCGAAGGCAGAAACAAGGAATACGGTGCCTATGCAATCCGGAAAAAGTATTCAAGGACTATGGTCCTGTCTATGATCGCCGGTATTGTAATAGTGCTGACAGCCGCTATAGTTCCCTATATCAAGGCCAAGAATATTGCACAGATCAAACAGAGGGACGCCAATGAGGTTATAGCCGAGATGGCTAATGACATCAACCAGGAAGAGGCCGCTCCTCCCCCTCCCCCGCCACCCCCACCGCCTGCAGAACAGCAGACCGTGGTCAAATACGTGGCACCTGTGATTGTTGACACAATCAAACCAGAAGAGGCAACCCAGTTCATGACCGCTGACGACGTGGTTGAGACAGTTGTTGATGCCGAAGTGGTTGAGGTGATCGAACAGGTACAGGAAGAGGTGCAGGAAGAGGCCCCGCAGGAGGTGTTCGTGGTGGTTGAAGAGATGCCGTCATTCCCGGGAGGGGATACAGAACTCTTCAGGTTCATCTATGACAACATCAAGTATCCTGAGATAGCCAAGGAAAACAATATCCAGGGCAAGGTGATACTGCGGTTCTGCGTAACCTACAAGGGCACAGTTGACCAGGTATCCGTAGTCAGGGGCGTTGACCCGTCCCTCGATGAGGAGGCCATCAGGGTCATCAAGATGCTGCCGCTGTGGAAACCAGGCAAACAGGGCGGAAAGCCCGTGAACGTCTGGTACAGCGTTCCCATCAGCTTCCAGCTCAAGTAGACCAGCATTCCGGAATAAATTAAAAGGTGTCTCATTTGAGGCACCTTTTTTTTGTGGGATGGCACCTCACCCTGATGCCATCATTCAGTCCCTGCAAGCC
>SBFZ01000221.1 GCA_006227095.1 Bacteroidota bacterium
CCCCTTGATGATAATTCGCCCCGTGGCAGGGATATTTGATCCTAAATACTATTTTTGAAAGGGGAAACAGACCTGTAATATGAATATTCTTATTCTCGGATCCGGAGGACGTGAGCATGCGATCACCTGGAAACTGGCACAGAGCAAAAAGCCTCTGAAGCTCTTTGCAGCTCCCGGCAACCCGGGTACAGCGGCGATGGCTGTCAATATTGACATTGACCCTATGGATTTTAACGCAGTGCGAAAGGCAGTCATTGATAACCAGATCAGGATGGTGGTGGTTGGCCCGGAGGCTCCTCTTGCAGCGGGGATAACCGATTTCCTCGAGGATGATCCGTCGCTCGGTGACCTGGCTGTGATTGGTCCGCGACGAGAAGGCGCCAGGCTTGAAGGGAGCAAGGATTTTGCCAAGGGATTCATGAAAAGGCATGGGATACCCACAGCTGCCTATGATACATTTACCCCTGACACCATTGATGATGCAATAAGTTTCATGCGCAGCCTGAAACCACCGTATGTATTAAAGGCTGACGGGCTGGCAGCCGGCAAGGGAGTATTGATAATCAATGATTTTGACGAGGCCGTCAGTGAACTGCGCGCCATGCTGGGCGGCAGGTTCGGTGAGGCAGGCAGCAAGGTGGTAATTGAAGAATATCTCAGGGGAATCGAGCTGTCAGCATTTGTCATCACTGACGGCAGGTCATACAGGATACTGCCTGAGGCCAAGGACTACAAGCGCATTGGCGAAGGTGACACCGGGAAGAATACCGGGGGTATGGGGGCTGTGTCACCCGTGCCGTTTGCCTCGAAGTCATTTATGGCCAAAGTGGAAGAGCGGATTATCAAACCCACCGTTGAGGGTCTGATGAAGGAGGGGATTGACTACCGGGGCTTCATCTTCTTCGGGCTCATGAACGTTGACGGTGATCCGTTCGTAATTGAATACAACGCACGCCTTGGTGACCCTGAAACAGAGGTGATACTACCAAGGATTGACAGTGATTTTTTTGATCTCCTCGAAGGTGTGGCATACCGGAATCTTGAATCGCGCAGTATTGTAATCTCTCCTGAGACTGCAGTTACGGTAATGATAGTCTCGGGCGGTTACCCTGACAGTTACGGGAAGGGTTTCCATGTTTCGGGTACGGATAATGTAACTGAAAGTACTCTCTTCCATGCCGGGACAAAAACCGACAACCGGCACCTGGTGACCTCCGGAGGCAGGGTGATAGCCGTAACCTCAACCGGATCCTCAATGGAATCTGCCCTTGAAAAGAGCTACTCCTCGGTTGGCAGGATCTCATTCAGCGGCATGAATTACAGGAGAGACATAGGTTTTGACCTGAAAGACGGCCTGAAATGATCAGGTTTTTGAGAGGATCAGGTGCAGGGCCTGTCTTTGTTCTGATACTGACAGCCCTGGGTTTGTGGGGTGAATACTTCATCTCTCCGCCACGGCTTGCAGATACCCCCGGCATTCATGCAATGCCTTTGTGGACTTACATTTCCGGGGCGTTTGAAGGGTCTCCGCTGATGGCAGTTACAGTGTCGTTTGCCCTCTCGCTTGCACTGGCAATAGTACTGGTGCGGTTCAATATTTCCATCTTTTTTATTCCCCGGCGGACTATTCTGCCTGCATTGCTGTTTCTTCTCCTCTATTCGGTTTTCCCGGGTGAGATGGTTCTCAACCCGGCATTGCCGGCTTCACTGCTTATCGTTGCTGCGCTATGGAGGATGATTTCCTCCTACCGGGTGAACGGAATGTCATTCAAGTTCTTTGATGCTGCACTGATGATATCGTCAGCAGGACTTCTGTATGCCGGATCGGTCTGGCTTATTCCCATAGTCTTTATCGGAGCCCTCATACTTCGAACCCCTGACTTTCGTGAACTGATTCTTGCTGTTGCCGGAGCACTCCTTCCATGGATAGTGATGTATGCAGTATGGTATGTTACCGGTGGTGACCCGGGTGAACTTACTGACACCATACGTATCGCTCTTTTCGGCGAGGCACCTTCTGTCTACTGGAGCCGGACCCTGGTAATACTTCTTATTGTCACGGGGTTGCTTTTCCTCCCATCACTGGTTTACCTTGCCAGGGAGATGCCGACATACAAGATCAGATCACGTAAGACATATGAAATACTTTTATGGGTTCTGGTCATATGTGCAGCAGCTTACATTTTCATACCGGCTGTATCTGCCGAGCTGATGGCTGTAGCCGCTCTGCCGGTCTCATTTATTATTGCCAATTACATGGCTTTTACACGGAGAACTGTAACTGCCGAAATACTTTTCTGGATAATGGTGACAATGATTATTGTGGCGCGTCTCTGGCCCTACTGATTACTTGATCATACAGACAACCCCCACGCCCGAACCCTGTTCCCCGTCAATAAAGTCATACCAGAGGGTATATAAGCCGGTCTTATTGCAGATGAAATCAATGGAGCTGTATTTTTTTCCTGTGCTTTTATTGTAGGAAGAGATGAGTTCCTTTCCCTGGTCATAAAGGGTTATGACAAGTTCACCGGTTGATTCCGGGGCATCACAGACTGCAAACCTGTATTTCATATTCTTCATCAGGTACATATTGGCCTTGTAAACCGGTACGGCAGCATTCGGGGCAGCCTTCGGGAGCTGTACCCGGAAATCCTTCAGGTAGGTTGTGTTTTCACCGGCGGCAATTACACAGGTACTTACCAGGTCATCAGTTGCCGGCTGGCCTGTTGCCAGCATGGGCATCATGATCATGGCAATGGACAGTATGAAAAATGGGCATTTCATCTTATTGGCCGGATATTAATTTGTTCCTCACTTCTTTTGACATCTCAGCTATCTTTGCCAGTTGCTCATCACTCATTTCCACTATGCTCTCCTCATGCTGTACCATGACAAGGCGCCCTTTATCCTCTATCGTTTCGGGCTCTCCAAGCCTGTATGATACTTTTACGTCAGTGTACTCCGTGCTGATTCCCTCCATCATTTCATAGAGTGACTTATACTCTTCGCTGCTTTGACGGTAGGGGCGGAGGAGCATCAGCAGGTCACCCAGGATGATCTTCTGCTCACCAACCCTGTCTCTCAGAATTTCGTCGGTGTGACTCAGCGCCACCTGGGTTGCAAGGTACTGTCCTTCAATCCAGACACCGGCAATCATCAGGGCAGAAATTGATCCGCGGTCGTTGTCCCTGAGAAATCTGTCAATCTGGTTGTATGAATTTACCGAGAGATACAGAAGTGAGTCAAGGTTGGATTTGCTGAGTGAAAGTCTCTTCAGGGTTTCAAAATCAAAATACTGTCCGACCCTCAATCCGTCAGCAAGTCTTTTTATTGTTGCAAGGACCTCAACCGAATTGCCTGTCTTTTCATACATGTTCAGGTACCCGAGGTCGGCGCCGTAAATACCAAGCATTACTGCTTTCTGAAAATTGGTGGTCAGCCGGTCGGCTTCCTGTGTGGGGGCGAGGTAGCCGGCTGAAAAGGGGACCTGCATTGCCTGGAGAATTGAGGCTATCTCCACGGGAGATGCAATATTCTGAACAATATCTGCCACGGCTTCCTCGCTCAGCTTTACAGCTTCACCGGCCGGCACTGAATCGGCCAGGGGGAAGCCCGGCCCGCCATGGCGCATACTGCTGTTCCTGCAGGAGCCTGCACTGAGCAGCAGGATTACTGCCGCGATCTTTGTTATTGTCCCTGTCATCAGGCGTTGATTTATCTATTCAAACCAAAAAAGCGTTATCCCCGGTTCAGGTTCTTTCTTTTCTGAAACAATGAGGTTTCAAAAAACCTGATTATCCCTCTGAGCATCTCGGTGTACAGCATGATGTAAAGGATAATGGTTGAAGAGAGAACCAGTATGATATTGAACCTGTAGGTATCAACCGAATAACCCATGAATTTTTTGACAGGTGCCATGAAATGGGTACGGAAGTTGAGCGGCCCTGCCGGTGCCGGCTCAAGATAAATAAGGTCCACATTCTGGATCAGCCTGTCTCTGAACTCAAGCATTTTGTTTTTCTCATATACCTTCCTGACAATATCTTCAAGTTTGTCATTATGGTAGTTATTATATAACAGATCCAGCGCCATTTTATTGCTGCTGATATAATTATCAAGACTCATGTCTGCCCGGGTACCCAGCCCTGAGTATTCATCAGCAGCCTGGTTCAGCCATTTCTCGAGCCTTTCAGCGAGGTCTCCATTGAACAATTCCGTTGTAAGTGAGTCAGTTCCGCTGAAAGGTTCTGTGATTTCAAGGGAGCTGAGGCGGGCTGTTTCATTTCTGAGAAGGCGGATTTCGCTCTCCTCTTTCTGTGACCATGCCCCTTCTTTCATCATTACGGTGACCGTCTCCAGGGCTTCTTCCATCCTTGGTATCCGGTAGATGGTATTGAAGTCGGAAATGCTTATCTGCTGTCTGAGGGGATACACTCTTTTCCCGTATTCATTACCGGTGTATTGCCTTACCATCAGTGCCTCGTAGGTCCACCTGGTGGGCATGACCTCGGCAATGAGGGGTACCCTGTCAGCCCTGGCGAGATTCCTGTTAAGCTTGTCAAAAGGGAACATGGCACCGCTGAGTATCATCATCGGAATCATCAGCAGTGGTATTACGATGTAGATGGCTATTGCCGAGTCAAGGGCTGATGAGATGTTCAATCCAAGCATACTGGCACAGAATGCCGTTGCAAAAAGGGCCAGCCAGTAACTGAAGAATAGTCCCCTGATACCAAGGATCGGGTTGGCGACCACAAGGAACAGGAAGGCCTGAAGAGCAGATATAAATGCCAGTATCAATATTTTGCTTACAAGATAACTGCTCCGGTTAAGGTTCAGGAAGTGTTCCCTGCTCAGCATCCTGCGGTCACGGTATATCTCCTCGGCACTGATTGTGAGGCCCAGGAACAGAGCCACAATAATACTCATGAAGATGTAAACCGGGATATTCTCATTTTCCCTGAAGATGTAGATACTGGAACCGGGATCTGCAATATACCTGATAATATATGACAGGATCAGTCCCAGCAGGGGTCCCTCAAGGAGAATCATAAGCAGGTACTGGCGGTTGGCTATCTTGCTCTTGAGATCACGCATGAGGAAGATAAGCGTCTGCCTGACCCATCCGGGCTTGCGGAGGCCTGACCACGGTTCTGAGGATTCTTCCCGTGGACTCTCTCCTTTAAGAGTCCTGTTGAACGCTTCAGCCCATTCAGGCGGTGAGACTTTCCTTCTGTCAGTATACTTGCCGAATTCGTCAACCACCCTTGTTTCAAGAATATTGAACAGTGTCTCCGGATTTACCGTTCCGCAACTGGGGCATTCGGCCACGCCGCTGCCAACATGTGCTTCAAGTTTCTTGAAGTGGACAACTGCGTCAAGAGGGTTTCCATAGAAGACAAGATGACCCATCAGGTCAAGAACAAGCACCCTGTCAAAACCCTTGAATATATCGGATGATGGCTGGTGTATGACGGTAATGATAAGTGTGCCCCTCCCTGTGAGCTCATGCAGCAGGTCCATCACATTCTCTGAATCGGCTGATGAGAGGCCTGAGGTAGGTTCATCAAGGAAGAGAACCGATGGTTCCCGGATCAGTTCCAGGGCAATATTCAGTCTCTTTCTCTGTCCTCCGCTGATGACCTTATTCAGCGGTGAGCCTACCCGGTAATTCTTTTTTTCCAGCAGGCCGAGACTATGGAGTGTTTTGTCCACTATCGCGGTGATCTCACTCCGGCTCTTTCCGGCAAAGCAGAGTGAAGCGGCAAAATAAAGGTTCTCGAAGACTGTAAGGTCTTCAACAAGAAGATCGTCCTGGGGTACGTACCCAACTACACCGTCAAGCCGGCTGTCTCCGGAATGAATCGGGATCGTGTTTATTCTTACCTCACCTGATGAAGGCCCGGTCAGCCCGGTAAGCAGGTTCAGGAGGGTTGTTTTTCCTGATCCGGATGCCCCCATTATTCCTATCAGCATTCCACCGTATGCAGAGAAGCTGACATTGGTAATGGCCCGGGTTCCGTCAGGAAAACTGTAGTTAATGCCGTCAGCCACGAAGGATATACGGTGTATAACCTTTCCCGAGGCAAAGTGTGAGACTATATCACTGAAGTAGATGGTTGGAACCGGAGGTGCCTGAACCGCACTTCCGGGCGCGAACAGGTAAACCCTGCGGCAGACAACAGGAAGACCGTTAAGGAGTGTGGTCCCTTCACAAAAGCATTTCATGAAATACAGGTCAACGCTCTCAATCTTCAGGAAAACAATAAATTGTCTGACTTCCGATTCCTTCCCGGAGAGGGCAGAGATATCCATTACAACCATGGAAGGGGCGGTGAATGATTCCCTGGTATCCCCGCCGACAAACTGCATGATGGAATGAAATTCTTCCCCGGATATTCTGAATACTTCAGCTATAGTGTTGATGATATTCATCCGCCGGGGAGTGAACTGCCTGTCTGATTCAATCAGCTCAATACATCTCAAAAGTACAATTACCCTTTGTTCCTGGGAAAGGGTTTTGTTTATCTTTTTGCAGTTGTTGAGGATTCTTATAGAGTCTCTTACAGAAGCGCTGTCAATGGATGATTTTTCCTCCCCTTCTCTCAGCGGACCGGCTTCATTCAGAAAGAGCTGCATAAACTCGTCTGCACTCTGATGGGGAAGCTGTTTGGAAAGGAAATCAGCGACAAATTCACGTTCACCGGGAAGCATGCCACCATCCTGCTTGACAATCAGGGCAAATAGTTCCATCATGGCCCGCAGGATCTCTTCGCTCATCTCTCAGGTAAGGTTTAGCAAGTGTAGCTGGCAAGTTAATAAAATATGGTAGAATATTTGATTGAAATTGTGGACTTATTGAAGATGAGGGATATCCTTTGTTTTTAATTAGTAATTTTATAACCATGGGCTTTCCGGCCCCTCTTGGAAAAGAGTATTTACAGCATAATTTCTAAACCCTAATCAACTTCTCTATGACAAAATCATTTTATGAAATCAGAGGATCCTACAGGCTGGGTTATACCGGCCTGAGGGCTTTGCTGATCCTTGTCATTACGGCATTGTCACTGACAGCCTTCTCACAGAATATTACCGTGAGCGGCAAGGTAACCGATGCCGTGACAGGTGAGGCAATGATCGGCCTGAACGTGGTGATCAGGGGCACAACACAGGGTGTGTCCACAGATGTGAATGGCAACTATACACTGACCGGGTGTCCGCCTGATGCCATTCTGGTCTTTTCTTACGTGGGTTATGACCCGGTTGAGGAACCCGTAGGAGGAAGGACCAAAATTGATGTTGTGATCGCTCCTTCAAGCAGCATGCTGGAGGATGTGGTGGTTATCGGTTACGGAACCGTAAGAAAAAGGGATGTGACAGGCTCTGTCGTTTCGGTACAGGGTGAAGATCTTGCCAGGGTACCGGTTTCAACAGCTGCAGAAGCCCTTACCGGGAAAATGGCAGGAGTGCATATTGTGACCACGGAAGGATCACCTGATGCTGAAATCAACATCAGGGTACGGGGAGGAGGTTCAATAACCCAGAACAACTCTCCGATGTTCATCGTTGACGGATTCCCGGTTACCAGCATTACTGATATACCACCCTCAACAATCCAGTCGATCGATGTACTGAAGGATGCCTCATCAACAGCCATCTACGGAGCCCGTGGCGCCAACGGCGTCATCATCATCACCACCAAGGGAGGTGAGGAGGGCAAACCCAGGGTCAACTACAATGCCTACTACGGATTCAAGAAAGTGGCCAACCGGCTGAATACAATTTCGGTTGAAGACTACATGAAGTGGCAGTATGAATATGCCCTCCTTGCTGACAGGGTTGATAATTATGAAAGATATTTCGGCAATTACCAGGACATAGATCTCTACGCCGGACAACCCTCTACTGACTGGTTCAACCAGGTATTCGGGCATATCGGGAAGGTGTTCAACCATGACCTGAACATAGCCGGGGGAAGTGACAGGTTCAAGTACTCCGTGACCTACGCCGGCATAAGGAGTGATGAGATCATGCTCTCATCAAGTTACAGGCGTGATAACCTTGCCTTCAAGCTTGACCATAAGGCAGCTGAAAATGTTGACCTCAGTTATTCAGTCCGTTATTCTGACCTGAGGATTTTCGGGGCGGGAGCCACTGACCAGGGTGGAGCCACACCGAATGATGCCAGGGTTAAGCAGACAATGCTTTATGTACCGATACCCTTTAACTCGGTAGGAGATCTTGCCGACACCGACCTTGGAGCAAGCATGACCAATCCGCTTGACAACGTCAGGGACAATGACCGGCAGCAGATCAGGAAAAGACTGAACATGGGTGCCTCCTTCAGATGGGAAATCATTGACGGGCTGATTTTTGGAACGGAGGCAGACCTGGGTACCTACAATGAAACCGATGAGCGGTTCTACGGTTTGACAACCTATTATGTAAGGAATACCCCCGCTGCTGAATTTCAGAACATGCCGGCACTTACATCAACCGGAGATGACCGGCAGACATTCAGGAATACCAATACCTTAAACTATGATTTCAGGAATCTGCTTGGAAGCTCAGGACACTCGCTGAAAATCCTGCTCGGCCAGGAGGTACTGGCATCAAAATCAAGTACCAGGGAAAACACCGTATGGGGCTTCCCGACATTCTTCTCTGCGAATGAGGCCTATACCCTGGCCAGCCAGGGAACCTCTGCCGCATATTCAAACACCTATAATCCTGATGATAAGCTTCTTTCATTTTTTGGAAGGGCAATGTATGATTACAGGGGAAAATACCTGGTGACGGCAACATACCGGGCTGACGGTTCAAGCAAGTTCTCCGCAGGCAACCGCTGGGGTTATTTCCCGTCAGCAGCCATAGCCTGGAGGATCTCTGATGAAGAGTTCATGAAGGGTATATCCAACACGCTCAACAACCTCAAACTAAGGTTCAGCTACGGTACGGCAGGTAACAACAATATACCCTCCAACCAGATAGCACAGATCTTTGAAGCCCGGACAACATCATGGATAAACGGATTCTTCAGCTTCTGGGCACCATCTGCCAGAATGGCCAATCCCGACCTGAAGTGGGAGACAACCTTTACCAGGAACCTGGGGCTTGATTTCGGTCTGTTCAAGAGCAGGATAAACGGTAGCATTGAACTGTACCGCAATAATACCAAAGACCTTCTGATTGAATTCCCGGTTTCCGGCACAGGTTACACCACCCAGTACAGGAATATGGGAGAAACGGAAAACAAGGGACTTGAAATTGAGCTCAATGCTGTGGTTATCAATGAGAAGAAATACGGCCTCAATTTTGGATTCAATATAGGATTCAACAAAAACAAGATCTTATCGCTTGGAGTCATGAATGACTTCGGCCAGAATACCAGCTGGGCTTCAACAGAAATCGGGAACGACTACTGGATTGCGCTTGGCGGATCGGTAGGGCAGATGTACGGATACATCAATGACGGAAGATACGAGGTGTCCGATTTCTCCGGCTATGATCCGGAGGAGGAATCATGGATCCTCAGGGAAGGAGTGGTTGACTGTTCAAACGTAATCGGTACTGTGCGGCCCGGAAGCCTGAAGCTCAGGGACCTGACAGGTGACGGACTGGTTACCGTGGCTGACAATACCGTGATAGGAAACGCCAATCCGAAACATACCGGGGGCTTTAATATCGAAGGCTGGTTTTATGGGTTTGACGTCTCGGCTCTGTTCAGCTGGAGTGTTGGCAACAACATCTATAATGCCAATAAGATTGAATACACAACATCGAGGTATGCTTTCCGCAACCTGATTGACGTCATGGCTGAGGGCAACAGGTGGACAAACCTGGATCCGGTCACCGGTGAAATTGTCAATGACCCTGCCATGCTTGCTTCAATGAATGCCTCCACCACGATGTGGTCACCATACATGAGCAGACATGTATTCAGTGACTGGGCGGTCGAAGACGGCTCATTCCTGAGGCTTAATACCCTGACTCTCGGATACTCACTGCCTGATGCAGTTACCTCAGCACTGCATGTCCAGCGCATAAGATTCTACATATCAGGTCAGAACGTATTCGTCCTTACAAAATACTCGGGGTTTGATCCTGAGGTTTCCTCGAGGCGGAATACCGTCCTTACTCCAGGGCTTGACTACTCGGCGTATCCAAAGAGCAGGCAGCTGTTGTTTGGTGTGAACCTTACTTTTTAATCTGATTTAACGAGGCGATTATGAAAAAGTACGCATATATAATAATAAGTATTGTTTTTGCAGGCCTGCTGGTGTCATGCGAAGACTTCCTGGAAGCTCCCTCAAAGTCAACACTTGATGAGTCTCTGATATTCTCGAATCCCACTCTTGCTGCTTCAGCAATTGACGGGATAAAGGAACCCATTGGTCAGACCAACTCGTACAGGGGAAGGTTCCTTACACACTACGGTGCAAACACTGACATTGAGTGGTACAACAGTTCCACTGCCGCATCCGCCAGGTCTGACCTGGCGAGGTATGTCAATTCATCGATCAACACTGACATGAACACGTCAAACAATGCCTGGGCACAGATGTATTCAGGCATTGAACGTGCCAATATCTGCATCCGGGGTTTGAGAACCTACGGCAATCCTGCTCCGGGAACCGAGATGGGACAGCTTCTTGGTGAGGCGCTTACACTGAGGGCCATTTACTATGCTGACCTTGTAAAGGCATGGGGTGATGTGGTTGCAAGGTTTGAGCCGGTCTCGTCAGAAACCATGTATCTTGCAAAGAGCAGCAGGGATGAGATATACAAACAGCTTATTGCTGACCTCGGCGAGGCTTCTGAACTGGTGGCATGGCCCAACGGCAACGCAAGAACCACAACCACCGAGGGGATAAACAGGGCTTTTGTCAAGGCTTTCCGGGCACGTATCTGCATGGCTGCTGCCGGTTATTCACAGTATCCTGACGGAATAAGGAGAAGCAATGACCCTGCTCTTTCGGTCGCGACCCTTTACCCGGTTGCAATGCAGGAATGCCTTGATGTTATAGGCAGCGGAACGGCTAAACTGGAATCAAGTTTCGAGGGATTCTGGAGAAAGGTATGCCAGGAGAATATTACAGCAGGCAATGAGTCACTCTGGGAGATACCCTTTGCTGACGGACGGGGCCGCATGGCATTTACCTTTGCGGTCAGGCATGCCAGTGCTGACCAGTATACCGGCCAGCCACGTGGCGGTGATTACGGGCCGCTTCCTCATGTCTTTTACGATTATGACGTTAAGGATACCAGGCGTGATGTAACATGCGTCCCTTATTCATGGGGTACGGCAACAGCCGGTATTTCAAAGCAGACACTCAATACAGGCAGCGGAGTATCACTCTGGTATTTCGGGAAGCTCCGTTATGAGTGGATGACACGGTTTGTCACATCAACCAACGATGACGGGCTGAATGAAATCTATATGAGATATGCCGAAGTTCTTCTGATGGCTGCCGAAATCCAGAATGAACTGGGCAACCTCGGACCTGCAAAGGACTACCTGAAGCAAATCAGGCAGAGGGCATTTGCCCAGGCTGACTGGTCTGTAAAGGTGGATGCATACCTGAACGGCATCTCCAGCAAGGAGCAGATGTTCAATGCCATTGTAAACGAACATGCATTCGAATTCTGCGGAGAAATGGAGCGCAAGGCTGCACTGATAAGATGGAATCTCCTGGGAT
>SBFZ01000349.1 GCA_006227095.1 Bacteroidota bacterium
ATCTGCATTTTCTTTCCGGGTGCCTTCAGCCTGGTAAAGCCGTTGGCCCTTATGTGTACTATTTCTCCGGGGCCAAGGTAATACTCGGTCTCAAACCCGGTATTTGGAAACGAGCAGGTCTCTGAGGCAACGGCCCTTGCTCCTTCCCTCCTCCCTATAACAACCGGAGTACGCCCAAGCTTGTCACGCGCAGCGATAATACCATCGGGGGTCAGAAGCAACAAAGAGCATGACCCCTGAATCTTTTCAAAAACATTGGTTATTCCCTCAACAAAGGAATCTCCGTCACAAATAATATTGGCAACCATTTCCGAAGGATTGATGTTGCCCATGAAGTTTTCGGTGAAATGCTTCTTTCTTGCCAGGAAAAAGTCGGCAAGCTCATTAATATTGACAATACGGGAAACGGTTACAAGCGCAAAAGGCCCAAGGTGCGAATTGAAGAGAATGGGCTGCGGATCAGTGTCACTGATCACTCCCATACCGCTGTTGCCGCTGAAATCCTTCAGTTCTGCCTCAAACTTGTTCCTGAAATACTCATTCTCAAGATTGTGTATCCTCCTGCGGAAACCTATTTCGTTATCATAAAATACAAGACCGGCACGCTTTGTGCCAAGGTGGGAATGATAATCGGTACCATAGAATACATCGTCTATGCAACTCTTTTCAGAAACCGAACCGTAAAAGCCACTCATAACAGGTTAAATGATGTCCAATTTTTTAGTTTTAATGGTAAGGCGAAGATAATCAAAGAGGAGAAAAATTTGTTGTACTGTAATAATTACTAATTTTGAACCGGATAATAAAAACAAACAAATGGAAAATCAGGAAAAATATCAGGCTGAACATGTTGAGCACAAGAAGGGTGCTCCGGTTGTCATGATTGTGTCAACCATAATCCTGACCCTTGGCTTAATTGCCCTGGTGGTACTTTACTACAACCAGAAAAGCAAGATGGTCGAGATGGAGCAGGTTCTCACTGAAGAGAAGGACTCCCTTGCAAATGAACTTCGCATGATGATGTACGGCTATGACACGCTGAAGACGAGCAATGATACACTGAATGCCGAGCTTCTCCGCGAGCGCAACAGGATCCAGAAACTCCTGGAAGTCAATGCATCAAATGCACAGCTGATAAGAAAATATAAAGCAGAGATCAGCACCATGCGTGAGATAATGAAGAGCTATATCGTACAGATAGACTCACTGAACACGCGCAACCAGGTGCTTACAGCGGAGAATGTTGAGATCAGGCAGCAGATGACGGCGGTGCAGGAGACCAACGTTGAGCTTGAAAAAGCCAGGGATGAACTCACCTCAAAGGTAAATGTGGCATCTGTGATTCAGGCAAAAGATGTTGTAGCCGTTGCCCTGAACAAGAAACGTAAGGAGACCACTGATCTCAGGAACCTTGATAAGATCCGCGTTTGCTTCACCCTGAGGGAAAACCCGATAGCACAGGCAGGAAACAAGATTGTATACCTCAGAGTGGTTCGTCCTGACCAGCTGGTTATCACCCCCTCACCCGACAACCTTTTCGAGGTAGGCGGCGAGCAGCTTATCTTCTCAGCCAACCGTGCGGTTGATTATGCAAATGCAGACATTGAAATGTGTATCTTCCTTGACAATACGGGAGACTTCATCCCCGGAACCTACAGTGTCGAGCTTTACCTTGACGGTGAAAGGATAGGATCCGGATCATTCTCTCTCAAGGGAAGGGGCTG
The DNA here is from genome assembly GCA_006227095.1 of Bacteroidota bacterium. Classification (GTDB taxonomy): domain Bacteria; phylum Bacteroidota; class Bacteroidia; order Bacteroidales; family VadinHA17; genus SR-FBR-E99. The sequence continues at coordinate 1,725 of SBFZ01000349.1, forward strand.
ATCAGAGGTCAGCAAGCAATTCGGCAATAATATTATCGGATATCATCCTGCCCTGGTCTGTAAGGACCAGGGTATTTTTTTCCCTTTTCATCAGTCCGTAACCAATGTATTTGCCAGACAGGTTGACAAGATAATCATGCAGCTCCTTGTCGTAGAATTCCTCAACATGCTGCAGGTCAATTCCCCACATCGTACGTAGTGATGTCATGACGTACTCATTGAAGATGGTGATACGGTCAAGTTCCTCTCTTTCGTAAGGTATCTCACCGGCGGAAATGGCCTTTATATATTTTCTGACATCCGATACGTTCCACTGCCGTGACCGCCGGTCAAAGGAGTGGGCAGATGGTCCCAGCCCGATATATGGTACCTGCTTCCAGTATGAGGAGTTATGCCTGGAGATGTATCCCTGCAGGGCGAAGTTTGAAATTTCATAGTGGATAAAGCCGTGCTCACGGCAAAAGGTGCCAAGCAGAGAGAACATCGCGGCAGAGGTCTCTTCGTCTGTTTCCTTCAGCTTCCCCTCCTTCCTGAGCCGGCCCAGCTTCGTGCCTTCCTCCACCGTCAGGTGATAGGCAGAAAGATGTTTAACCGGGTATGAAAATGTTTTTTTCAGATCATTCTTAAGGTCGGCGGTGGTCATTCCGGGTAACCCGTAAATAAGATCGGCTGATACATTCTCAAAACCTTCCCTGAATACCGCATCAAGGGCTTTGGCGCTCTGTGCTGCATCATGCCTTCGCCCCAGGTAACGCAATCGTTTATCATTCCATGACTGAACCCCAATGCTGACCCTGTTGACGCCCGCCTGATGCATATCACGGAAAAACCCCTCATAAACATCATCCGGGTTGACCTCAATGGTAATTTCAGGATCAGCAGCAAAAACAAAGTTCTTCCTGAGTGCTTCAATGATGCGGGCAACTGATTCAGGTTCAAGGAGTGAAGGGGTTCCTCCTCCGAAATAGACAGTCTCTGCCTCCTCTCCTTCCAGGTAGGAAGACCTGGCAGATGCCTCACTTATCACTGATTGAACAAGTGTCTCCTTCAGGCTGTTATCAGTAATACTGTAAAAGTCGCAGTAACTGCAGAAACTCTTGCAGAATGGTATGTGAATATAAACTCCGGCCATTGGGAAAATATATAGTCTAAAAATACAAAAGATTTAACATTAGTTTGTTACTTTCACATTCTCAAAAATCCAGGCATGATTTATCTCTTTATAAAACAATACTATAAGAGTATCATTATCGGGCTGTTGATAATCTGGCTGAGTCTTTCCGGGAGTAAATCACTTGTTCCCGGCCGGATGCTCAATATTCCATATGTGGACAAGCTGGGTCACTTTTCGATGTATGCTTTTTTTTCGGCAATGCTGTTGCTTGATTCCTGCCGCTGGCATTCAAGCCGTCATCTCAGGTATATCATCTTACTCATACCACTGTTTTTCGGAGCGCTGATGGAGTTAATGCAGATGGCGTTCACAACATCACGCAAGGCTGAGATACTTGACCTCCTTGCCAATGTAGGCGGCGTGGCAGCAGGTATTGTGCTGACCCACATTACACTTAAAATCCTTGCCGGATTCAGATCTTCACCCCCGGATCACTCCTGATCTGACTGATCAGCTGGCTTATAGTCTTTGAGCTGAAGAATTTCTCAAGGTGTATTTTCTCAGCCCTGAGGTCATTATGGAGAACACACCTTCCGTCGTCTGGCCTGTCAAGGTTGCACCTCTCCCCTGTTATGTAACAGCTGTCAAAAAAGTTTCTGCCGTCAATGGCATCAATGATATCCATCAGTGTAAGCTTCTCTGCGGGTATCAGCAGGTAGAAGCCGCCATGGGGGCCCTTTGTTGAATGGAGTATTTTTCTCTTTGCAAGCACCTGTAGGATCTTTGCAAGGTATGGCTGAGGAATGGAGAGCTTCTCTGCGATCTCCTTAAGACCGGTATTGGCCCTGGCCTCGGGCTTGGAAGCGATGAATATCACGGCTCTGATACCGTATTTGCAGGTTGCCGAGAGCATTTACAGGCTTTTCAGTGGGATTTTGTCTATACGTCTCTTATGCCGTCCGCCTTCAAAAGGGGTCTTGAGGAAAGTCTTTACAATAAGAACTGCTTCCGGTTCAGAAAGAAACCTTCCGGGCAATGCACATATATTGGCATCATTGTGCGCCCTGGCAAGCCTTCCTATCTCTTCATTCCAGCAGACGGCCGAACGAATTTTCTGATGCTTGTTGCTTGCCATGTTGATACCGTTGCCAGACCCGCAGATTGTAATCCCATAATCAAAATCTCCCCTTTCAACAGCCTCGGCAAGAGGATGGGCATAATCAGGATAATCAACGCTGTCTTCAGAAAAACATCCGAGATCCTTTACTTCATACCTGTTCTTGATGAGCCATCTCACCAGCTTCTCCTTCAGCCTGAAACCGGCATGGTCTGAGGCGATTATAATTTTTTCCAAACTGACCTGATATTTTTGTACAAATATAGTCCTGTAATTATAATAAGAAAAGAAAACATTTCCGGTTTAATGTGTTAATAACATGTAACCGGATTTGTGATTCTTTGTTCATTTTTTCAACTGAGGGTGTCAATTCTGACAACTTGTAATTTCAGTTTCAATTCAAAATTTTTTTTCTGCCGGATTGCAAT
>SBFZ01000350.1 GCA_006227095.1 Bacteroidota bacterium
TTGTCTCCGGTGCCTGCAAACCAGGTGTCATCATCCATCCTCACCACTGTCTGTATCCACGTATATTCAAGTTCCGGAAAGGTTAATTCGCTTACAGCGGCTCCTCCCTCCGCTGAGCAGAGGTGCAGGTTATCCTGGGTGGCAGCAAGGAATTTCCCGTCACCGGCAAAGGCAATGTCAAAGACGGTCAGTTCAGCCGGCATCTCCAGCTTCGTGAGCCGCTCACCGTCACCCGGTTCCGCCAGGTAGATACCCCTGGTCTGGGTTACAATCCATATTTTTCCGTCATCTCCCTCCGTGATACGGTTTATCCTGTCAGTCTCATCCGGCTCTCTTCTTACCATGCTTCCTCCCGATTTCCATGTGAAGAGTGAGCCGTCACTCATCCCTACCCACATGGTCCCTTTCGGGTCACAGAAGAGAGCACTTACATTTCCCCTGGGAAGAGTATCAGGAAATGGCATGTGATGAAACATAAAACCGTCATACCTGTAGAGTCCGGTGTCGACACCCACCCACAGAAGCCCGTCATTATCCTGCGCTATCACATTGAGATAGCTGCCTGGCAAACCAGTGTACTCATCATAGGTACGATAACTGTATGTCTGGGCCGGTGCGACGGCCGGGTACAGCACCTGTAACAAGAAGGCACAGATTACTGCAACTGATGATCTTAAGCTCCTTGGCATGATTATTTCTTGGGTACTACCTTTATCCGCGGCTTGTATACGGGCACCCCGCCGATCGGGGCGCTGAAGAACGGCAGGTTCTCGCCGTACTGGTTCTGGACTGATACAACCACATTGTTGTTCTTCACAAGCTCACCCCTCCTCTTGTAAAAGCGGAAGTCGAGTGACTTGCCTATCTCTCCCTCCAGAATGGGCATTCGCGAAGTTTCCCAGACATCTTCGCCCGAGAGAGGAAGATCCTGACCCTTTCTTTCCACTGATACTACCATGAAATCACCGTCATTGTCCCAGTCAAAGTTCCTCTGCTGTACGTAAACGCATCCGCTGTCAATAAAGGGATAGATATGAGACACAAACGAGGTATCATTGTTGTTCCACATCCTGAATGTATATTCATAGGTGAAAGCATTTGCCCCGTCAATGGGTACGTTTGTGTCAGGCCTTCTTGAGATTGCATACCTGTAAAGGTTGCCATCATCACCTGCCACGCCGTCACATATGATCTTGAAGATGTTGCTCAGGAATTTGGGGTAATACTCACCGTCAGCAGGATTGAACGGACCGAAGGTGAACCACCGCTCATCAAGCTTGTTGTCCATCCCGAAGGTTCGCGTTGCCAGCAATGTGCCGCTCTTGTAACCACCTGTGGGCGAGATTCCGTTTGCCTCCGGATGCGTATAGCATCCCCTGCCTCCGTAAATGGAATAGACCATCCTGGTGTCCCAGAAATTATTAAGCTCGTCAGTCTTTCCCCCTATATCAGGATCCCATACCCTGATGTAAAACGGATCCTTGAAATCTTTGGGTATAGCAAAGAAGAAGGTCTGGGAAAAGTCATCATCTCCCCACGATGTACCGGCCCTGGGACCAAATGTTATCAGGTACGGGATATTCTCATCGGGGCCAGGCACTTCCTGGGCCCTGAGCCCTCCCGGCATTATAATGAGAAGGAAAACTACAAGCGGTAATATTAATCTGATGACTCTCATTTTCATGGTTAAATAATCAGTTAGTATTCGCTGATACCTCTATGTCCCTGCATACGCAGACCTCACGCACAACTCCCCCGGCGTCAGGTTCCGAGCTGACTATCAGCTGAATGTTATATCTTCCCGGAAGCTCAAACACCTTTGAAACCTCCAGTCCGGTTGCAACAGTTTCATCTCCGAAATTCCAGTAGTACCGGTCAATCTTCCATCCCGGCAGGTAGGTTGCACCTGCATTAAGGATCAGTGTTTCACCTGCACTTACTGTATCAGGACAGGTAATTACAGGCTGTACAATGTCGGTTATTTCAAGCTCATATGAAGCCTGTCTCTTTTCAATTCCGCCGGTTACAAGGTTTACCATATCAAGACTGACATCATAAATACCTGGCCCTGAATAGCAATGCTCGGCCGTTATGCCGGCGGCCCTCGCTCCGTCACCAAAGTTCCACTCCCAACGGTACCCTGTCTTCAGGGTATCCTGCCTGAGGGCATTCTCCTCTATGAATTCAAAGCAATAACTGTTTGCCTGCAAAGTGTCACAGGATGACCACCTTATAATGGTTGAAGCAAAGCTGTAGATATCATCATTGAAATTCCGGCGGTTTGAGGAAAAGAAACCCTGTAATCCTCCCTGGGCAGCATAAAAGGCAAAGTCATCAGCCTCAGAATTGACAGGCTCACCCAGAGCAACAGGTTTTGTCCATGAACCGTATGCCAGGTTTGAATACCAGATATCTAGCCCCCCCATCCCTCCGGGCCTGTCAGAGGCAAAATAGAGCCTTCCCGAGCTGTGTAGAAACGGATGTATCTCAGCAGCACTGCTGTTGACCTCCGGTCCCAGGTTCTCCGGCTGAGACCAGCGACCGTCGATGTTTTCACACATGTATATGTCATATCTTCCCTGCCCTCCGGGCATGTCAGAACAGAAAAACAGATACCTGCCATCTGATGAAAGGAATGGGTAAGAGAGATTGTATTCCGGGTTGTTGTATTCAAAAGGCGTGATATCAGTCCACTGTGATCCGCTTTTCCTGGCCGTGAAAATACCCAGCCTGTTGGGCTGCCTTTTGTCGAGCTTGCGCCCTTCAGAATAATTACGTGTAAAATACAGCGTACTGCCATCAGTGGAAACAGAAGCCGGACCAATGTTTGCATCCCTGCCCAGATTGGGGGCATACCGCACCGGAGAATCCGGAGTCCCCTCATCATTGAAGGGTGCAAAATAAAGTTCGTAAAGCCTTATCCCCTCAAGGTTCTTTTTCGTCAGGAAGGGATTGGTCTTCCTGTTGGAGCAGAAGAGAATGCCGTCATTCATTATCACCGGAGCCATGTCACCAGATGATGAAGAGATCCTGGAGATGTGCATCACTTCAAAGGTTCCCTTTGCCTGGCCGCTGAGAATAGCTGAACAGCCCGTAATGACAAGCAGTACTATCGTGATATGTTTGAAAACTCTTCTCATCATTTTAGAAATACCTTGGCGATGTTGCACTTACGGCAAAGGCAAATTCATACCTGAGCGACACCTCGTGTGTCCCTGATGTATAATTATTCAGGTGTCCAAGCTGGTAATCATATGAATATCCAACCTTAAGCTGCGGGGTAACCTGAAGGTCAACCAAAGCGACGGCTGCCTTTTCGGCTATCCTGTATGAAGCTCCCACCCAGAGCAGGTCTGCGAAGATGAAATTGGCGTTCAGGTCAACTTCCAGGGGCTCATGCATCGAGTACCTGACAAGAACAGAAGGTTTGACCTTGAAAACATCAGCAACCCTCAGAAGCGTACCTGCAGTAAAGAATGTCCTGAACATTGTGTAGTCAGGACTGACCCTGAACTCATCTGTCTCATCCCTCCTGTAGGTAAGTATGGAAGGAACAGACAAACCGGCGAAGTAGCTGTCAGTGTAATAGTAAAATCCGACTCCCATATTGGGAAGGGTATATTTCATGTCGCCCATCAGGAGAGGGTCTGCAGGATTCCCGTCAGGGAACCTGAGGTTGTTGTAGTTTGTATTGCTGAGATCTATACCTCCCCTGAGACCCATTGACAGCTTGCCCCTGCCCAGACGTACACTGTAGGCATAAAAGGCATAAATGCCAACATCCTTGGTTACCCCGAAGGTCAGGTAATCAGCCATCAGACCCAGTGACACCTTTTCCTTGTTGTTCACAGGGCTATGGAATGACAATGTCTGGAACTGAGGGGCACCGTTGATACGTGCCCACTGCTTCCGGTATGAAAGATTGACGCTCAGAGCATCACGGGTACCGGCATATGCGGGATTGATAACAAGGCCGTTTGTCAGGTACTGGCTTGTAATTGGCACCTGCTGACTCTCTGCCAGCAGCGGTATGGCAAGAGCAAAGAGAATGATTATATGTCTTTTCCCCTTCATCCTATCTCCTTAGTATTAAGAAGCCGCTGATATTGGCCGTAAAAGCAGGCACATCCGGATCCTGTGCTCCGGTGATTGTAAGCAGGTAATAATATGTTCCGTCAGGAACTTCATTACCGTTCAGGTCAAGGCCTGTCCAGGCACCTACAGGATCGTTGCTCCTGTAATCGTCAGCCCTGTAAACCACCGCACCTGCAGTGTTTATTATAACAAGCTCATTGCGCGTAAACTCCAGACCTTCAACATTGAAATAATCATTGATGCCGTCATTGTTCGGGGTTACACCCTGCGGGATGATCA
>SBFZ01000207.1 GCA_006227095.1 Bacteroidota bacterium
GCTCCATGTATGAGGCCTCAACCGCAGGATCAAGGTTATCGCCCGGCACAGGCTCCATCATAATCAGGGGATGGGGTACGTAGCTGTCAAGCTCAAACAGGGGCATTATGGCCTCAAGCAGGTCGGCAATTCGGAGGCCGTCAGCCCTCACAATCCTTTTGCCTGTACTCTCGCCGGGGAAATGGGCATCGGCCAGGACAAGCTCGTCTCCGTGACCCATCCTTGCCATAACAGACAACAGGTCCGGAGAAATGAGAGGAGAAATTCCCTTTAGCATGATTTCATATGTTTTACACTTGGTGAATTTAATCCATCGAACCCTAAAATCCTCCCGGCCAGGGATATTTTTATCACTGCATTACCTCAACAATTTCCCTACCTGGCGGTTATTTTATCATAATCGTTATATTCAGCATACATAAAACAGCATCAACCATGAAAAACAGTGATTACTTCACCCTGGCAAACGGCGTCACCATACCCGCAATAGGATTCGGAACCTGGCAGATTCCTTCAGGTGAAGTTGCATATAATTCAGTAAGAGAAGCCCTTAATGCGGGGTATCGTCACATTGATACGGCACAGGCTTACGGTAATGAGGCGAGTGTCGGCGAGGCAATACTTGACTCAGGCATTGACCGAAGCGAGATATTTGTGACATCAAAACTGCCGGCTGAAATCAAGAGCTATGAGAAGGCGGTAAAGCATGCCGCATTAACAATGAAGAACATCGGGCTCAACTATATTGATCTTTACCTTATACACGCTCCCTGGCCATGGTCAGAGATCGGAGCCGACTATACAAGGGAAAACATTGAAGTATGGAAAGCGATGGAAGAGTTTTATGAAAGTGGCAAGACGCGTTCCATAGGGATTTCAAACTTCAATGTGAAGGACATTGATGCCATCCTGGAAAATTGCCGTATCAGGCCCATGGTCAACCAGATCAAGCTTCACCCGGGTCACAGCCAGGAGGAAATTACAGCTCACTGCAGGAAAAACGGTATCCTTGTTGAAGGTTATTCTCCCCTTGCAACGGGAAGACTCCTTGATAACGGTGAGATAGCCCGCATTGCCGCAAAATATGGCAAAAGCGTGGCGCAGCTCTCAATCAGGTATGTCATGCAGAAAGGCGCTCTACCACTCCCAAAATCGGTTCATCCGGAATATATCCGGCAGAATTTTGACGTCAGCTTCGAAATATCAGATGATGACATCAGCAGGCTGGACAGCCTCAAATAAGAAGGTTTTGCCAGGTACGCCCATGGGTTTGAGTCAATGCCGCAGACAAGGGCACTGGTAAAAACGGAGATGAATTGAAATATTCCTGCCCGGGGGAAACACTGCAGGTACATATCAATGCTGATTTTAATTAAATTAGAGCAGTGAAACGTCATTTCTGATGGTAACCCCTGCCCGAAAGAGAACTCTTTCCCTGCTGACAAATCCCTTCATCCTGGCAGCCATTCCAACCATTGCCATGTTTCTTGTCATCCCGGTCCTGCATCAGCCATACATTCTTGAACTTAAGAGTTCAGCAAGGATTCCGGCAAATCATTATTGCAGCTATATTGACCTTGACGGAGACGGAAACACAGAAAAGATAACCGCATTTGATTATCCCAACGGATCAGGGATAACAGTCTCCGAAGGCCCGCTGACACTGAATCAGTGGAACATTTCAGGCACCTTCAGTTTCCCGCTGAAGTCAACACTTTATATCGCAGCCGACTGTAACAATGACAGCATAAAGGAGTTATACCTGTTCTCGATTAATGGGGACTCAATACTTCTTCACTCAGTTGAGGATTCCCGCAGTGCAAAATCAGGAATCAGGGCCCGGCTGATAGACGTGACGGGGCACGGGTCGGCTGCTCCGGATCCGAGGATTGTTGCGGCTGATCCCATGGACCTTGACGGTGACGGCAGGTTGGAGCTGGTATTCGGTATTGCTGCCGGATTTTCAAAACAACCCAGGAAGGTATATGCATATTACCCTGTTAAAGACTCCCTGGTCGCTTCATCACCCGTTGGCGGTTTCATGCTCGGCATCCTTCAGGCAGACCTCGATGATGACGGCACCATGGAAATAATGCCGCACGGATATGCTGCCGGCAATATCCCGCCTTCCATGGCGAAGTATCATGATGAGTCTGCATGGTTTACAGTTCTTGACCGGAACCTTGAACCGGTTTTTGAACCGGTACCGTTCAGTGGCAACTTCGTCATTGCTACTCCAATGGTGACTGATTCAAATGAAGGAAAGGTCCGCGAAATCCTTGTTTCATCAATGGACCCGGATTCACTCTCATCACTGTGGACCTTTACCCCATTTGGTGAGATCACCTACGGAAAAGGCCTTCCTTTCAGGTCTATTGCAGGTTTTATGACACTGAACAGGAAGAAGGAGCCGGTTTATGCCCTGATCGTAAAGGAGGGCGGAATTGTGTTGCTTGACCATAACGGCAGGCAGATAAAGAGTCCTGAGCTTCAGGGATCACCTTCCGTCATTCAGAATGATATTGATCTTGACGGAATTCCGGAAATAATTGCAATAAGCTACGAAACCGGATCAATACATGTCTATCGCTCAGGATTCAGAAAGCCTGCCGTTGCCACTGTCGGAGGGGAATTTACAGGCGAGATACTCTGTTCGGTCAGCAGGATAAAAGATACAGCCCCCGCTCTTTATTTGCAGGCCGGAACAAGCCAGGTCCTCTTTGAATACCGGCGCAACCGTCTCTATTATTTGACATTTGGTATTTATCCGATGGTATATGGCGCCTTCATTGCGTTTGTCCTGCTTATACAGGCCACCCAGAGACGTTCCATGGCAAGAAGGGAAGAAGAAAGGAAAAAGATCTCCGAGCTACAGCTTGCCCTGATACGGAACCAGCTTGACCCTCACTTCACCCTCAACGCACTCAACTCGGTGCTTCATCTCGTTGAACACTCTGACCGTGAGAAGGCAAGGGAGAGCCTGCTGAAATTTTCCGGCCTTTACCGCGATCTCCTGCTATCTGCCGGCAAATCGAGGCGAAGCCTGGGTGAAGAGCTGGAGTTTTGCCATGAATACCTCTCCCTCGAAAAAACAAGGTATGGCAGCCGGTTTGACTTTTCATTCAACACCCCGCCGGAAATAAACTATGAACTGCCTGTTCCCAAGCTGGTAATCCAGCTGTTTGCAGAGAACTCCGTGAAACATGGGGTTGCTGCACTGGAGAGCGGAGGGATACTGTCAGTGGCTGTCTCGGGATCAGGAAATGAACTGACCATCCTCATTAAGGACAACGGAGTGGGAAGGGCCCGGGCTGCAGGTGATAATGCCGGATCAGCGGGCAAGGGAATGAGCCTGATGAATGAACTCTTTGATCTGTGCAACAGGTACTATGAAGATGAACACTGTTTCAAGGTATCAGATCTTACTGGCAGTGACGGCCAGCCCTCCGGAACCGAGGTTGCTGTTACTATCCGTTACAGGCACGAAACGATCAGAGCCGGCTGATGATGATCCGGTGTAAAAAAGAAGAGCGGGAATCATCGCCGGTGTCAGCACACCCGGTTTTGATTCCCGCCCTGTTTCAGTAGCCCCACCAGGAATCGAACCTGGATTTCAGGTTTAGGAAACCCGCGTTCTATCCATTGAACTATAGAGCCCCTTATTTGCAGGCGCAAATGTAAATCTTTTTTCCTATACTGCCAAAATTCAGCAGCCTCCTGAAGCCTTCTTCTTTGCCTTTGACGTTACGGGAGGCTTGACAGCCTTAACCGCCGGAGCATCGCCTTCCGCGGCCACGATGCTTCCGCCACCCAGTGCAGCAGCTGCACTCTTGCGGAAATCATATTTTGCAAACTCCTCATTGGGACTGGTTTGCGACGGCGCCTCAGGTGAAAGAATGTTCCCGAACCAGTAGTTCAGGCCACCCTCCAGCACAAAGTTGTTTTCATAGCCCAGCTGCCTGGTGATCATCCATGCCTGGTTGGCATAAACCGAGCCGTTTGAATAGAGCACGTTCATATATGCCTCCTGGTTGAGTATGTCTGCATACTCATCGGAAAGAAGACTGCTCAGCGGAATATTGATGGCACCCTCCATATGATACGCATCATACTCTTCGGGTGTGCGAACGTCAATCAGCCTCAGCGAAGGATCCTTCTGTACAAGCATGTCAGCCACCACGTCAGGTGATATGAACTGTACCCCGGCTCCCGCTTCCTGCAACAGCTCGTCGGCTGTCAGCCTGAAGTGCTTGACCCTGTCAGGCGGTACGGCAGCAATGATTATCCCCAGCGGGATCACAAAAAGTGCAAGTAATTTCAACGGTTTCATCTTATGCTATTTTCGTTGTTTGTTGTTTAACCTTCCAT
>SBFZ01000011.1 GCA_006227095.1 Bacteroidota bacterium
TCACAAGGAATGTCGTTCCGAGTCTCATGTTCATCGGTATGAAGTCCGGGTCAACATCTGTCGTGTAGCTCATCTTGGAGCCGATATTTGAGAAATTGATACCGGCTGAAATATTTCCGTCACGTGTTCCGAGCTTGAGGCCGGTTGTATAATAGGCTGAAGCATCAGCAGCAAATGCAATCCCGGCCTTTGTTTCGGTGGTTCCCACCGTCATCCCGCCGGTAATGTTTGAGTAGATGAATCTCATTGCAACCCCACCTGACCAGTGTTCCGAGAAGAGGCGTGAGTAGGCAACGTCAACCGAGAATTCATTGGGATTATAGTCGCGCTGATAATTGCCATAATCATCCGTGAATTGTATTTCTCCGAGTGATGAGTACATGAGGCTGGCGGCAAGTACCTGCCTGCTGTCAAGCCTGTAGTAGCCTGTGAGGTATGCCAGGTTGATATCGGGAACCAGGGCCCTGAGCCATGGTGAATAAGACATTCCGAATCCGCCGTTGCCATCGATAAAGGCATATTTTGCGGGGTTCCAGTGCATGCTGTACAGATCGGGCGAGGTGGCAACCCCTGCATCTCCCAGGGCTCCTGCACGGGAGTCTGGTGCAATGGTCAGGAAGGGTACCACGGTCTGGATGACGTTATACGGGTCCTCGTCCTGTGCCCTCAATGGTGAAACAAAAACCAGAAATAGAAGTATAATGCTTACAGTCAGCGCCTTGTTTTTCATGTTTGTTCTGATTCAGAATTTGTGCAAATATAAAACAAAAAAAAGGGCTACTTATTGTGTTGTATTACAAAATGATGAAACGGCCTGTGGCCGACGTTTTTTCGCCTTCTGAAGTAACTGCTTCAGTACGCCACAGATAGAGTCCGCGTGCCACTCTTCCGCCGTTATTGTCACATCCGTCCCAGGGGATGTCAGGGAGGGCATATCCCTCACTGAAGCTTTTGTCCCTGAGAACCCTTACAGGACGTCCGTCAGAACTGAAGATTGTTATCGTAACCTCAATTTCGCTGCCAGGCCGGTTATGGCCTGCTGTAAATTTCGTGCCCTCAGTCACAGGGTTTGGGAAAGCAAGCAGGTCTGAAAGCCTGAAAGTACCGGAGGTTTCAACCACAAAGCGGAGGGTTGCCACAGAGGGGTTGTTAAGGTTATCCCATGCCCGGAGTGATATGGTGTGTTCTCCTTTCCCGGTTATCAGCAGGGGGTAGACAAGGCTCCCTGAGGAGTGTTTGCCGATGTCAGCCCTGAAGAGGTTGTTGAGGGTAACTGCATTCCTTGTATCATCATCAAGCCATGCGATGATGTCATGTCCTATGCCGGTCCCGGTTGCATTGATACCTGACCTGTCACTGATCAGGGCAAGGAGTATCGGGGAGGAATCTGTCACTCCACCGTCGTTGAAGAGGGTATCATTCATGAACAGCCTTATAACCGGTCCCTCTGTGTCATCCATGGCGGACTCCGAGAACCCACCCACAGTAATACCTCCGTAGTATCCGTTCAGGTCTGTTGTGCCGTCAGAGGCATAGTATTTTATATTCCCGTAGCCGTAGCTGTAGTTGATATCAAGGGGAACAATGAATGAGAAGCTGAACCTGCCGTCTGTAACGGTGGTTGAACCCCTGAAGAGCACATTGCCGGTAACAGGATAGGTCATCGGGGAGCCCCCGTCATTTGCCAGGGTGCTTACATTTCCTGGCTTATCAAATACAGTCGCTTCCACAGTCCCATTGAATCCGCTCATCAGGCTCCCGCCGGTATCTTCAAGGTGACCGCTGATGGTTACCAGTGACAGTGCCTTGAGTGTGTCAGCAGGCTGTGAGACGTGCACCCCGTTGATGCTGTCAGTTACCACATGTCCGTTTACGGGCCATGCCAGCCGCAGGGCCGGATCGCCAAGCAGCAGGAAATTCCGTTTGTTCATTCCGGTACCTGAGCTTACCTTGGCCTGCCTGATGATGTCTCCGAGCCTCATTGACCGGCCGTCAGGAGCACTCCTGAAGGCGAAATCATATATACCCCGGTTGAGGGTGTAGTTCGGAGCTGAATATACCACACGGGTTGTGCTCATGAGAGCAATTCCTCCGCCGTCAGGGTTTAGGAGCACCATTTCGCCCGCAGATGTTTTGGGAGAAATTGCCCCTGTTGCTGGGTTAATGTCAACGTCGTCAAACCTGGAGAACTCACATGTGGCAGTGATAAAGAGGGGCAGCATGGACCTGTTTTTCCAGGAGTTGATGTTGTCAGTCCTGATCACCCTCTCATGTGCCAGTCCTGATTCGTTCCCATGTCCCACATAATTCATTACCAGGCATCCGGCAGCAATCCTGTCGTCAACGGCTTTTGATGCATCAGGATATGAATCACCCGTGACCGTGGTCACCTGCCGGAAGGCATCAAGGTATATTTTTTCTGTTGTCAGTGCGGGGGCAGCAGCAGCAGCAGCTTCAGCCAGTCCTTCAGCATCAAACATATGGAGGTTTGAGTCCTCATCGTCGGCCACCAGGCAGATGATATTGCGCCAGGGGCCCTGGTTACTGCCACGCATATAGGATTCAATCTTCCTGACCATGGCTCCGGCTGTTGTTGTGTCAGAAGCGGGAAGCCTGCCGATGCCGATATCCAGGAATCCGTCGGCTTCACCTTCACCATCATCAAGCAGTCCGTAGAAATCATCAGAGGCAAAGGAGAGTACTCCAACGGTTGAGTTTACTGATTGCCAGGTAGGTATGAATGAGCTGTTTCCCGGCGGCGGGGTCTTGTTTTCATATGAGCCATCGCCGAACAGAAGAAGGTACTTTGGAGGAGTTCCGGTCTCCATCCCCCTGTCACGGATCATCTTCACAAAGTTCCTGATGGCAGCGGCATCAGGAATACCACCCGAAAATTCATTGTAGACCTGTTCCGGGGTGACGATGACTGAGGTTGTTCCGTCATCAGCGAGATGCAGTGAGGCCAGGCGTTCAGCATATGAAATGAAGAGAGGATGTGTTACAATAATCATGTCAGCAGGGACCGTTGCATGAAGGTTCTGAAGCGGGACTTCAACGCTTCTCCCGGGCTGTTTGAGGCTGGCTGTACTGAAAGCCACGAATCTTCTCAGGCTGTCAGCAGCAGCTGTGAAGACGGTGTTGCCGGATGATGTTGTTGTCTGGATAGCCAGCGGGGCAAACGGATCTGTAACATCCCACACCTTCAGTGCCGCAGATCCCCCGACTGTAAAGCGGGTAATTGAACCCGGTGCCACTGAACGGCTGTCTGTTATGAAGAGCTGGTTTCCCCTCCAGGTCAGGGAGGCCCTGGCACTGAATTCAACATAGTCTATGTATCCGGTGGCTGCAAGGTTTCCGCCATTTGAAAACGAAAGAGCAAAAGAAGGTGAGACTGACGCAGGGAAGAGTGAGTCTGTCACTGTGACTGCCTCGGCAAACAGGCCGTTGAGATCGGTAGTGTTTACCGGCGGAACAGGTATGGTTCGTACGGCGTCGCTGCCCTGGCTTATTGTGAATGATGTCTGGGTGTCTGACCGGCCAAGGACGCGGGCAGTATACCTTATCCTTTCAGCGGTCACCAGGTCAGTGAGCCCGGTTCCCACGCTGTTCTGAATCGCCGGCACCACCTGCTGGTACCATTCCCTGCCTGATCTGATCAGGTTGACCTCTTCACGTTCATGCCTGATGAATAAATCAGTCGCCTGGGAAAACACTGTCGGTTCAGCTGCGGGAGGCGTCTCCTGCGCTACAGCCTTTGTCCCGCCCGGCTGTGAAGTGACGAAGTACCATGCGGTATCGGAATAGTGGTGCCTGAGGAACCGGGACTGCCCTGATCCCGGATCAATCACCCGTCGATGCGTGCCTTCGGCGTAGAAGAGAAGATAGTCGCCCTCATTGAATATACCGTCACTTCCCTTCTCTGCCATTGCAGCGATTTTCCTGAGGTCATCCGGTGAAGTGCCGTCGTTGCGGAATGAGAGCTGACCGGTATTGTTGCCGTACAGAACAACTGATGACGGGTCTGTGAATCCCATTTCGCGGATGCGTGACCAGTCAAGCCTGTAGACGCCTTCCGAGGTTACCGCGAATTTTACCCACCTGCCACTTCCCAGCACCGATGAAGAAACACGCTCCTGCGACACGGCGGTTGTGCCGGAGATCAGCTCCTGCGACACGGCTACTGTTCCGGAGACCAGCCCGTGTGACATGGCGGGTGCTCTGGCAGGCAGCTCCTGCGATACGCCTCCGGTGCCGGAGACCAGTGTCTGCGACACGGCGGCTGTGCCGGAGATCAGTTCCTGCGATATGGCGGTTACCGAGACGAGCAGGAGAGGAAGGAGATATGC
>SBFZ01000131.1 GCA_006227095.1 Bacteroidota bacterium
ATCGCGTACCTGTGCATAGAAATCAGTGTATTTCTGCATCAGTGCAGCACTGTCACCCATCTTCTCGTATCCCCAGTTCTTTTGCTCCCAGGTATGTTCCGGAACGGGTAACCCCAGGCCTCCGAATTCACCAAGCACTATTGCCCTCTCTTTTTCAGGCGCCGGTGAAACGGGCTCCGGATAGTGATGGATATCCAGGACATGACCTGTCCCCCTGTCTGTCCAGCCCGAGGTACTGTTTACCAGCCTGGTTGTATCAAGAGCCATGACATAGTCTGTCACCTCCGGTGTTTTGTACTGGCCCCATCCCTCATTGTAGATGACCCACATGACAATCGACGGGTGATTGAATTTCGTCAGTATCATAGCTGTGAGCTCATTAATGAAGATGGCTGAGTCAGCATCGGTCTTGGAGATGTCAGGCCTGTCGCCCCAGATGTATTCATCTCCGCTGGGCATATCCTGCCAGACAAGCATGCCCATCCGGTCAGTGTGATAATAGAATCTCCTGTTCTCTACCTTGACATGCTTCCGGAGCATATTGAAGCCCATCTTTTTAAGCATCTCAAGGTCATATTTCATCGCCTCATCCGACGGTGGCGTGTACAGTCCGTCAGGCCAGAACCCCTGGTCAAGCGGACCATTCTGCCATACGAATTCATTGTTCAGGAAGATGCGGGTGAAACCGTCATCCGACACCCCCAGTGAAATCTTCCTCATACCTGCGTATGAAGTAACCTCATCAGAGACCTGTCCGCCTGTTATCAGTCTCACTTTCAGATCATACAAAAAGGGGTCATCGGGACTCCAGAGCCTGGCATCAGTGACCGGAAGCGATAAGGCTGTTCCTGCAGCTCCAGAAACAACAGACACGGTCTTCCCGTCTGCCATGAGGGTGATTTCCGCGAGTGACGGGGCCATGTCAACCGGAGGACATCCTTCAGGGCCCTGGCAGCGCTCTTCGATGACGGTCACCTGGAACTCACCCCTGTCAAGGTCGGGTACTATACGCAGGTCTCCTATCCAGCTCTTATCTACCGGCTCAAGCCATACACTCTGCCATATTCCGCTGGTGGGCGTATACCAGATGCCTCCAGGTTTCAGGACCTGTTTTCCCCTTGGCTGCCTCCCCCGGTCAGTCGGATCGGTCACCTTTACCACCAGGTTATGTTTTCCTGAGTCTGAAAGATAAGGTGTTATATTGCACCAGAAGGGATCATACCCTCCCCGGTGGATCATTGCAAGATTGTCATCAACCCAAACCGTTGTCTCCCAGTCAGAAGCTTCAAAGTTGATGATCACCTGCTTCTCTTTCCATTGTTTCGGAATAACGAATTCACGCGAATACCAGATTGCAAGTGAGTCGGTCATCACTGCCTTTACCCCGGAGAGTGCCGATTCAACAGGGTAGGGGACCAGTATCTTACCCTGCGGCTCAGGGCGTTCTTCATCCCTGGGACATAAGGCATAGTCCCACATTCCGTTAAGGCTCATCCATTCATCCCTTGCCATCGCCGGCCTGGGGTATTCTGGCCACGGGGCAGACGGATCAATCTTCTCTCCCCATTCAGTAATCAGCGGGTTATCAGCGGGTTGCCAGGCAGGAGTCTTCTCCCTTGAACAATAGGTCATCACTCCGGCAGTGATAATGAAAACCGGAATCAGAAAACGTTTCATCTGTTTATGGTATTTGCGGCTCAGCCGAGTTTCATCTTCTCGACTTCTTCCATGTTGCGTTCGTTGTAAACTATCTTGCCCATCGGGGTGTAGAGCCATTCAATCAGTTCCTGGTATCTCTCGGTTATCTTGCCCCTGACGATCTTCATTGTGGAGTTCATCATTCCGTTCTCCTCATTGAAGCTCTCGTTAAGCACACCCAGTGCAACCGGTAGCCATCTGTGCGGGAACATGTGACCGTACTTGCCGTTAATGCGGTATTCATTTACCTCATTTTCGATCAGATTCAGCACGGCTCTCTTTCCTTCTTCGGTTGTGGCTGACATGTTGCGGTCTTCAAGATATACCTTCAGGGCATGCTGGTTTGGAACCAGCAGTGCAATGGTGTACGGTTTCTGGTTATTGTACAGCATGCACTGGTCGATATACTTTGACTGTTCGCTGATAGCTTCCTCAATCCCTTCAGGACTGAATTTTTCACCGTCATCAGCGATGAGGAGACTCTTGAACCGGCCAAGCACATAGAGGAAACCGTCATCGCTCATGTAACCCATATCACCGGTATAAAGCCAGCCGTCGCGTATTGTATCATTGGTGGCGGTTTCATTCTTCCAGTAACCATGCATCACGTTGCCGCCACGGATTACTATCTCACCCTTCTGCCCGACAGGCAGCTCGTTACCGTCGTCATCACAGATTTTCAGGTCCATGTTGCTGACCAGGTATCCTGAAGATCCGAGCTTGTGCCTTTTGGCGGAGTTTGAAGAAATGATCGGGGAGGCTTCTGAAAGCCCGTATCCCTGGTACATCGGCACACCGATGGCATAGAAGAAGCGCTGAAGTTCGATGTCAAGAAGAGCTCCTCCTCCGATGAAGAATTCAAGTTCTCCGCCGAACGCCTCCCTGACCTTGGAGAAAAGGATTTTGTCAAAGAGCCTTATAAGCGGCTTCCTGAGCTTCTGCAGTCCCAGTCCTTTATTATATCCCTCCCTGTTGTATGAATAGCCGGTCTTCAGGGCGAAGTTGAACAGAGCCTCAGTCATCCTTCCCTTCTCCTTGATGCCTTTCTCGATGTTTTTTCGGAAGTTCTTTGCCAGGGCAGGCACACTCATCAGGAGGTTGGGTTTTATCTCCTTCATGCAGATGGGAATGTTGCGAAGTGTCTCCATCGGGGTCTTGCCCACCTTGACCGATGCAATGCTTGCCCCTTTTCCCATAAAGGCGTAAATGCCTGCCGTATGGGCAAAGGAGTGATCCCATGGCAGTATGAGCAGGGTCTTGTAATACTGTGGTATATCCATCAGGCTGTACGACTGGTATACATTGGTGACGTAATTGCCGTGTGTGAGGATAATTCCCTTCGGATCGGCAGTGGTTCCTGAAGTATAACAGATGTTTGCAAAATCGGAGGGTGTGATGGAGGCTGTAAACTCCTCGAAGCTCTTCCTGTTGGCAGGACTCTCAAGCCATTCGCGCCCTGTCTTCCTTACCTCGTTGAAATGGATCTGCTTTTCTGAATACTCCTCCCTGGGGTCCATGAAGATCACTTTTTCCAGTTCAGGGCATCTGTCAATTACCTCGAGTATCTTTGGCGCCTGGGAGCTGGAGGTGATTACCATCCTTGATCCGGAGTGGTTCAGGCGGAACCTGATCTCTTCAGGATTGAGTTTGACCGAAAGGGGTACATTGACACCTCCGGCATACAGGATTCCAAGTTCGCCAATGACCCAGCTGTTGCGCCCGTCAGCAAGGAGGCTGACGCGGTCGCCTTTCTTGATTCCGAGCTGCATCAGGCCGGCACCGAATTCATGAACCTGGCGTCTGGTCTCCTGGTAGGTTGTGCCTTCGTACTTGTCCTGCAGCTTCTCCCACAGGTAAATATTGGAAGCAAACTTTTCCACATTTTCTTCGAAAAACTGGATTAGTGACTTCATCTCATGGTTGATTTTTAAGGTTTTCAAATTTGCAATCTAATATAGAAAAGAATTGGTTTGCAGTGTTACGTTTCCGGAAGAATCATTGCATTTTTGCGCATTAATCCATACCTTTATGATTCAAAATCGTGAAAAACTGCCATTTATGAAGAGATTACCCCTCGTTTTCCTTGCAGCTATCCTGCTTCTTACCCCGTCATGTGATTTCATGAAGAGTATCAATCCTTTCGGAAAGAAGGCCAGGGAGGCTGAGGCTCTCAGGCAACAGCAGGAGGCTTTTCGCATAGCTGACTCGATACGGGTGGCCAATGAGAAGCAGGCCGAGGCTGAACGCGCCCGCCAGGCAGAGCTTGCCTTACAGGCCGAAGAGCAGGCCAGGCTGATGTCAGGATATCATGTGATAGTCGGAAGTTTTCTCACCCCGGCCTACGCCGATGCCTGGCTTGAACATATAAGGGGCTTCGGCTACGATGCACAGCTTGTAGATATGAATGGAGGGAGATGGCAGCTCGTCTCTGCGGCTGCTTACCCTGACCTTCACCAGGCATGGAATGCCCTCGGCAGTATCACTGAGACAATTGACAGTGAAGCCTGGGTATACAAAAACGAGTGAAGGTTACCGGTTGATGGTGGCTGACCTGTCAGGTCCCACTGATATTATTGTCACCGGTACCCCGGTCTCCTTTTCTATATAGGTAACATACTCCTTCATTTCAGG
>SBFZ01000226.1 GCA_006227095.1 Bacteroidota bacterium
TACACTTGTTTTTTTAAAATAATGGTTATTTTTGCCAGCCACAGATAAGAACATGAACCATACTTCACTCCTTATTATTGCCCTGTTTATTCTCATCGCTATTAGCGGATGACCGGGGAGTAATATATAGTGAGTATAAACAGATATAGAAGCTTCCCGGAAAACCGGGGAGCTTTTTTTATGCAAATACGCCAGTGATGATAAGGGAACCCAGAAGCAAGCGTACAATGACCGGCAGGACTATGGCCGGAGCCAGGAGCCTCTGGCGGGCAAACGGCATGAAGGAAGAGCAGTTCGGCAAACCGGTAATAGCCGTGGTTAACTCATTCTCGCAGTTCGTTCCGGGGCATGTGCATCTGCAGCAGGCAGGGCGCGTGATCAGGGAAGAGCTTGAACGACGGGGACTGTTTGCAGCAGAATTCAATACCATAGCCATCGATGACGGAATAGCAATGGGGCACGGGGGAATGCTCTATTCACTCCCCTCACGTGACCTTATTGCTGACAGCGTGGAGTATGTATGCAATGCACACTGTGCCGATGCGATGATATGCATCAGCAACTGCGACAAGATTACCCCCGGCATGCTGATGGCTGCCATGCGCCTCAATATTCCGGCACTGTTCGTTTCAGGCGGACCGATGGAAGCAGGTCTGTCAGCCGGCAGGGCAGTGGATCTGATTGACACGATGGTGGCGGCAGCGGATGAATCAGTCTCCGGTGAAAGGCTCCTGGAACTCGAAAGATCTTCATGCCCCTCTTGCGGATCCTGTTCAGGAATGTTTACAGCCAACTCCATGAACTGCCTTGCGGAGGCACTGGGACTGGCACTGCCCGGAAACGGGACAGTACTCGCAACTCATTCTGACAGGATGAAGATGTTCCGCAGGGGGGCTCAGCTGATAGCTGATATGGCAGAAAAATATTACGGTGAGGGTGATGATTCCGTACTGCCACGCTCGATCGCCACCAGGGAGGCATTCATGAATGCAATGACCGTAGACATTGCCATGGGAGGGTCAACAAACACGGTACTCCATCTCCTGGCCATCGCCCATGAAGCAGGAGTTGACTTCACCATGAAGGATATTGACGCCCTTTCACGCCGTATTCCCAACGTTTGTAAGGTCTCCCCTGCCTCTTCATACCACGTTGAGGATGTCAACCGCGCGGGAGGGGTCTTTGCAATAATGGGAGAACTCAGCAGGGCACAGTTGCTTGATACATCTGTTAACAGGGTTGACTATAAATCCCTCGGGGCAGCACTGTCTGACTGGGATATTATGAGTCCGGCGGTTCTGCCGGAGGCACTTGACCTCTTTCTCAGCGCCCCCGGGAGGTCAGCAAGGCCTGAGCCCTTTGCATCTGAAGCCAGGTATGTCTCACATGACACTGACAGGTCCGGGGGGGCAATAAGAGATACAGGCCACGCATACAGCAACGACGGGGGTCTGGCAGTACTGTACGGAAACCTGGCCACCGGAGGATGCATTGTGAAGACGGCAGCAATTGACAGCACAATGATGAGATTCAGCGGGCCGGCTGTCGTATTCGAATCGCAGGAAGATGCAGTTGAGGGTATCCTGGGCGGCATGGTCAAAGAGGGTGATGTGGTGGTGATAAGATACGAGGGGCCCCGCGGCGGCCCGGGGATGCAGGAGATGCTGTATCCTACCTCATACCTCAAATCCAGGGGGCTTGACCGACGGTGCGCCCTTGTCACTGACGGCCGCTTCTCCGGGGGTTCGGCTGGCCTGTCGGCGGGGCATATATCCCCCGAGGCCGCCGCGGGCGGAACAATAGCCCTGGTGCATAACGGCGACAGGATAATGATTGACATACCTGCACGCACCATAAGCCTGGCAGTCGATGACACAGTCCTGGAGTTAAGACGCATGTCGCAGGAAGCCAGGGGCACAGCAGCCTTTACCCCTGACAAAAGAACCAGGGCAGTATCAGGTTCACTGAAGGTTTATGCAGCTCATGTCAGCTCCGCAGACAGGGGCGCTATAAGGGAAATTTAAAAAGATATCAGGCGAATGAAAAAGAACAACAACAATACGGTACCCGGCGACGCCGGACCTGTTGCCACGTCAGGAGTCCGCACTGAGGTCACCGGTGCCGAAGCACTTCTGAAAGCACTTGTTGAAGAGGGTGTTGATACAATCTTTGGTTACCCCGGCGGTGCCATAATGCCCGTCTATGACAAGCTGCTCGACTACAGCGACAGCCTCAGGCATATACTTACGAGGCATGAGCAGGGGGCAGCACATGCCGCCCAGGCCTATGCCATGGTCACCGGCAGGCCAGGGGTATGCTTTGCCACCTCCGGTCCGGGAGCCACCAACCTGGTGACAGGAATTGCCAATGCTTTCCTTGACTCGGTACCGGTGGTCTTCATCACCGCACAGGTGACGTCATCACTGATAGGCACTGATGCATTCCAGGAGACTGATATCCTGGGTATCTCCATGCCTGTCACCAAATGGAACGCACAGGTGAAGAATGCCGCAGAGATACCTGAAGTCATTGCCCGTGCATTTTATATTGCCCGTACCGGGAGGCCCGGTCCGGTACTGGTTGACATAGCAAAGGATGCACAGTTTGAAAGCATGACCTTCCGTTACAGCAAATGCACCTACATCCGTAGCTATAATCCGGCTAATCCACTCATCGGCAGGGATATTGAATCAGCAGCAGTCATGATCAACCATGCAGAGAGGCCACTGATACTTGCCGGCCACGGCGTGATCATCTCGGGTGCCGTGGCGGAACTGAAGGCGCTTGCAGAAAAAGGGGGAATACCCGTTGCTGTAACCCTGCCCGGGATACCGGCTTTCAGCCATGACCACAGGCTCTTCGCAGGGATGCTGGGCATGCACGGCAACTATGCACCCAACGTGCTCACCAACAGGGCCGACCTGATCATAGCTGCGGGAATGCGGTTCGATGACCGTGTCACCGGCAACCTCAAGAAATATGCTCCGCAGGCAAGGGTGATACATATTGACATAGACAGGGCAGAGATTGACAAGAATGTCAGGGCTGACATCGGAATCAACGGTGATGCGAGGGAGGTCCTGACTGCAATGCTGCCACATATCAGGGAAAAAAAGAGGGAGGAATGGATACGGGAATTCCGCATCCTTGACCGGACGGAGAACGAAAAGGTCATTAAGCCGGAAACCGAGCCCGGGAAAGGAGAACTTAAGATGGGCGAAGTGGTAAAAGTAATCTCGGAGCTCGCCGGAAGAAATACGGTGGTGGTAACCGACGTTGGTCAGCACCAGATGGCTGTGGCTCGCTATTACCGCTTTACTGACAGCAATACCCTCGTTACCTCCGGAGGTATGGGAACAATGGGATTCGGCCTGCCGGCCGCCATGGGTGCTGCCACCGGTACCACTGACCGTCCGGTAATAGCCTTCATAGGCGACGGAGGCTTCCAGATGACCGTTCAGGAACTGGGAACAATAATGCAGTACCGCATCCCTGTGAAAATAGTTCTTCTGAACAACAGCTTCCTGGGCATGGTGCGCCAGTGGCAGGAAATGTTCTTCAACAGCCGCTATGCCTCCACAGAGATGGTCAACCCCGACTTTGTAACACTGGCTTCTGCCTATGGCATACCGGCACGAAAGATAAACAGGCGTGAAGAGCTGAAAGAGGCAACCTCTGAGATGCTCGCATCAGAAGGCCCGTTCATCCTGGTTGCAGAGGTCAGCCGTATAGCAAATATCCTCCCGATGGTTGAACCGGGAGCATCAGTATCCGAAGTTACACTTACATACAGCAGCAAATCATGAAACAGGAATTTACAATAACTCTGTTCAGCGAAAACCATATCGGTATCCTCAGCCGGATAACCCTGATCCTGACACGCAGGCAGATAAATATTGAAAGTATAACTGCATCTGAATCAGCCGTATCGGGCGTGCACATGCTTACGATGGTAGTGCGCACCACCCCTGAGATGGTACAGAAAATCTCACGGCAGATAGAAAAGGTGGTTGATGTGCTCAAGGTCTTTGTTCACACATCATCTGAAATAATATGCCAGGAAATGGCTCTCTACAAGGTCACCACCAGGGGCCTGATGTCAGGAAGCATGATCGGTGACATTGTAAGGAAATACCACGCAACCATACTTGAAGTGACACCCGAGTACATGGTTGTGGAAAAGAGCGGTACCAGGGCAGAGATTAAGGAACTGCTCTCGTTGCTTGAACCATGCGGGGTGCTGCAGTTTGTCAGCTCGGGCCGGGTGGCAGTCACACGGCAGGTGAAGGAGCTGAATGCCTATCTCCGTGAGATGGATGAGGCTCACAGAACAAGGAAGGAAGCACTTGAATTTTACAATTGAATTAAACACTAACCTAACAGATATTCATTATGGCACAGATTGATTTTGGAGGAGTAGTTGAGAATGTGGTAACCAGGCAGGAATTTCCGCTGTCAAAAGCCCGCGAGGTACTTAAGGATGAGGTTGTTGCAGTTATTGGTTACGGTGTCCAGGGGCCGGCACAGGCCATGAACATGCGTGACAATGGCATCAACGTGATTGTCGGGCAGGCACCGGAATTCAGGGCAGACTGGGACCGGGCAGTGGCAGACGGGTTTGTTCCCGGTGTTTCACTCTTCACCGTTGAGGAGGCGGCTGCCCGCGGCACCGTAATACAGTACCTGGTATCAGACGCTGCCCAGAGGTTGCTCTGGCCGGTGATCAGGCCATTCCTCACCACCGGTAAGGCCCTTTACTTTTCTCATGGCTTCTCGGTGACATACAAACAGCATACCGGCGTGATACCCCCGCCTGACATTGATGTGATCCTTTGTGCCCCGAAGGGCTCAGGCACCAGCGTCAGGCGCAACTTCCTCGCAGGAGCGGGAATCAATTCAAGCTTCTCGGTATTTCAGGATCACACAGGCAGGGCCGAAGAGAGGGTGATAGCCCTCGGGATAGCCATCGGTTCAGGATACCTGTTCCCCACCACATTTGAAAAGGAGGTCTACAGTGATCTTACCGGTGAACGGGGTGTGCTGATGGGAGCCCTCGAAGGGATAATGGAAGCACAGTACGAGGTGCTGCGCGAAAACGGACACTCACCTTCCGAGGCATTCAATGAGACGGTTGAGGAGCTGACACAGAGCCTGATCAGGCTTGTTGACGAGAAAGGTATGGACTGGATGTATGCCAACTGCAGCGCCACGGCACAACGGGGCGCACTCGACTGGAAACCACGGTTCAGGGAGGCTACCCTCCCCGTATTCAGGGATCTGTATGCAAAAGTAAGTTCCGGCGAAGAGTGCGTCAGGGTGCTCACCTCAACCGGCGCTCCCGGCTACAGGGAACAGCTCAATGCAGAACTGGCAGAGATGGGATCATCCGAGCTCTGGAGAGCAGGTGCGGCCGTAAGAAAACTGAGACCTGAAAACAAATAACCCCGGAACGGAAATCATGGACAAAGACAGGGTAATAATTTTTGATACCACCCTCCGTGACGGAGAACAGGTACCGGGCTGTCAGCTCAATACCGTTGAAAAGATCGAAGTGGCAAAGGCACTCGAGGCACTGGGTGTAGATGTAATTGAGGCCGGGTTTCCGGTCTCCAGCCCGGGCGACTTTCTCTCGGTGGTTGAGATATCGAAGGCTGTAAGGGAACCGGTCATCTGTGCCCTCACCAGGGCCGTGAAGAAAGACATTGAAGTGGCTGCCGAAGCCCTGCAGTACGCTGAAAGAAAGCGGATACACACAGGCATCGGAACATCGCCGTGGCATATCCAGTACAAGATCCGGACAACCCCGGAGGAGATTATCAAAAGGGCGGTTGATGCAGTCAAATATGCCAGGAAATTCACCGATGACGTGGAATTCTATGCGGAAGATGCAGGCCGCAGTGAAAATGAGTATCTCGCCAGGGTGACGGAGGCGGTGATCAATGCAGGTGCCACCGTGGTTAACATACCGGATACAACAGGTTACTGCCTGCCTGAAGAATATGGCAGGAAGATCAGGTACCTCATGGAGAACGTCCCCAACATTGACCGCGCAATCATTTCAACACATTGCCACAATGATCTCGGCATGGCTACGGCAAACACCATGATGGGACTGATCAACGGTGCACGCCAGGCGGAGGTGACAATCAACGGCATAGGTGAGAGGGCAGGCAACACCTCGCTCGAGGAGGTGGCCATGATTATTAAAAGCCACCATGATCTTAATCTCACAACCGGCATCAAACCAAAGCTTATCTTCAGCACCAGCAGGCTGGTCTCCACACTTATGAGCATGCCTGTCCAGCCCAACAAGGCCATCGTCGGCCGCAATGCCTTTGCACATTCCTCAGGCATACATCAGGACGGAGTGCTGAAGAAGCGTGAAAACTATGAGATAATTGACCCGAAGGAGGTAGGTGTAAGGGAGTCGTCAATTATCCTTACCGCCAGGAGCGGCAGGGCAGCACTTAATCACAGGCTCGAGTCACTTGGCATTGAGCTGGGCAAGGAGGAACTCGACGAGATCTATCACCGCTTCCTTATGCTGGCTGACAAAAAGAAAGAGATCAATGATGAAGATATCAGGATACTGTCAGGTGAGGTCTTCCGGGGAGAAAAGCGTCTCAAGCTGGAGTCGCTGCAGGTTCTGTGCGGCAACTCGGTGACACCTGTAGCCACTGTCCGCATCCGGGTCAACGGCGAGGTGCATACCTCCACGGCTCCCGGCAACGGGCCCATCGATGCTGCCTTCACCGCCGTGAAGCACCTGATTCATGAGAACGTTCACCTGGAGGAGTTCCTCATACAGGCCATTACCAGGGGGAGTGATGACATGGGAAAGGTTCACATCCAGGTTGAGCATGCGGGAAACATCTATTACGGCTTCTCGGCAAATACTGATATAGTTACTGCATCAGTCGAGGCATTCATCGATGCAATTTCAAAGATAGACAATGAGCGGAAAGACACTCTTTGACAGGATATGGGATGCCCACGTGGTAAGGTCAGTCACCGGGGGACCGGATGTTCTGTATATTGACCGTCACTACATCCATGAGGTGACAAGCCCTCAGGCTTTCAGTGGCCTGAGGGAGAGAGGCATCAGCGTACTCAGGCCCGGGAGGACCATCGCCACCGCAGACCATAACATCCCCACCTTAAACCAGCATCTCCCCATTGCCGATCCTGTCTCGCGGAACCAGGTGGAGACCCTTGAGGAAAACTGCCGTACCGGTGGAATAAAATACTTCGGGATGGGTGATCCGGGGAATGGCATCGTTCATGTCACCGGACCGGAGCAGGGGTATACCCTTCCGGGAATGACAATCGTCTGTGGCGACAGCCATACATCAACCCACGGAGCCTTCGGCACAATAGCCTTTGGCATCGGCACCAGCGAAGTGGAGATGGTGCTGGCTACACAATGCCTCCTCCAGTCAAGGCCGAAGCAGATGAGGATCACTGTAAAGGGTAAACTGCGGGAAGGAGTCACCTCAAAGGATCTGATACTTTACATCATCGCCTCACTTGGTACCGGAGGAGCCACGGGATATTTCGTGGAATATGCAGGTGAGGCTGTCAGGAGACTGAGCATGGAGTCACGGATGACTGTTTGCAATATGAGCATCGAGATGGGAGCCCGCGGCGGACTCATTGCCCCTGATGAGGTTACCTTCAACTGGCTGGCACAGATACCTTCCGTATCTGAAAACCGTGAATTCGCCCGCCTGGTTCATGAGTGGCACTCTCTCAGGAGTGACCGCGGAGCACACTTCGACAGGGAGGTCACTTTTGATGCCTCTGAGGTACCACCTATGATAACCTACGGCACGAGTCCCGGCATGGGAATGGCTGTTGACGGTACCATCCCAACGCCTGAAGAGTCAGCCTCCTCAGCGCAATCTGCCAGCGGTTCATATCTCAAATCTCTTGACTATATGGGATTCAAACCCGGAATGAGACTTCTGGGTCACCCGATCGACTATGTCTTTCTCGGGAGCTGTACCAACGGCCGCATAGAAGACCTGAGGCTCTTTACAGAAGCTGTTGCAGGAAAGAAAAAAGCTGCCGGAGTCACCGCCCTGATTGTGCCGGGGTCACAGCAGGTTGCAAGGCAGGCTGAACGTGAAGGACTGACTGAGACACTCAGGCTGGCCGGATTTGAGATGAGACAACCGGGTTGCTCATCATGCCTGGCAATGAATGAAGACAAGATCCCTGCAGGCAAATATGCGGTCTCAACTTCAAACCGAAACTTCGAGGGAAGACAGGGACCGGGGGCGAGAACGTTGCTGGCCGGCCCGCTTGTAGCAGCAGCAGCGGCAATAACCGGGAGAATAACAGACCCGAGGGAACTGAACTGGCTGCAGTGAATAAGGAAAACCGAAACTCTGAAACCGGAATGATCAGGAAAAAACCAGAGCATTTGATTATCGGACTTCATAAAAATTTTAAACTCCGGAAAAATCCATTAACTGATGAAAAGAGAGGAATTCACCATACTTGAATCAACAGCAGTTCCGCTGCCACTGGCCAATATTGACACTGACCAGATAATTCCTGCACGCTTTCTGAGTGCAACAGTCAGGGAAGGATTCGGTGAAAAGCTGTTCCGCGACTGGAGATTTGACGGTGAGGGGAAGCCGATACCCGGATTCGTTCTCAACAGGCCTGAATTCAGGGGAGAAATACTCATCACCGGCAGCAACTTTGGCTGCGGCTCCAGCAGGGAACATGCCGTCTGGGCTATTACCGGCCACGGCTTCAGAGCTGTGGTATCAGACTCATTTGCCGATATTTTCATGAACAACGCACTGAACAACGGCCTGCTGACGGTGACAGTCACCCCGGAGTTCCTGGCACAGCTGACAGAGCTTGTCGCTGCCAGGCCCGGCACCATGTTAAGGATAGACCTGCCGGAGCAGGTTATCTCTGTTCCCGGGGCAGGACTGAGCTCAGGATTCCCGGTGAATCCTTTCAGAAAGGAGTGTCTTATCAGGGGACTCGATAATATTGATTATCTCCTCTCGATGAAAGATGAAATACTGGCATTTGAAAAAAGCAGGCAATCGTGAAAGTTGAAATACTCGATACCACCCTCAGGGATGGCGAACAGACACAGGGTGTCTCCTACTCGCCTGTCGAGAAGCTGCATATAGCCACCATGCTCCTGCGTGACCTGAAGGCAGACCGCATCGAGGTGGCCTCCGCAAGGGTCTCTCCGGGAGAACAGGAGGCGGTACGCCTCATAACCTCCTGGGCGGAACAGAACGGAATGTCTGACAGGGTCGAAGTCCTGGGTTTCGTTGACGGCGCCGGGTCACTGGAATGGATCAGGGAGGCAGGAGGCAGGGTGATCAACCTGCTTTGCAAGGGTTCACTCCGTCACCTGGAAAAACAGCTGAGAAAGACGCCCGAAGAACATATCCGTGACATACTTGATATCGTGGCAATGGCTGAAACCAATGGCATGATGGTCAACATCTATCTTGAGGACTGGTCAAACGGCATGCTTTCATCACCGGGGTACGTCGACCAGATGGTCGATGCCCTTGCCGGAAGCGGAATAAAGAGGGTCATGCTCCCTGACACCCTCGGAATCCTGAATCCTGACCAGACATGGCATTTCTGTGCGCAGATGACTGCCAGGCATCCGGAGGTCCATTTTGATTTTCATCCGCATAACGACTACGACCTTTCTGTAGCCAATATCTTTTCAGCGGTGAAGGCAGGTGTTAAAGGGGTACATACCACGGTGAACGGTCTCGGAGAGAGAGCCGGCAATGCGCCGCTATCAAGCGTTATAGCCCTGATGAGGGATCACCTCGATGCTGAAACGGGTGTAAACGAGTATGAAATTACACGCGTCAGCCGGATGGTGGAGAAATTAAGCGGAATACGGATACCGGTAAACAAGCCGGTTATCGGGGCTAATGTATTCACCCAGACCTCAGGCGTTCATGCCGACGGTGACCGGAAGGACAATCTCTACTGCAGCAACCTTAGCCCCGAAAGATTCGGGAGAAAGAGGGAGTACGCACTCGGCAAGCAATCTGGCAAGGCTACCATACGCAAGAACCTTGAGGAGTTCGGGCTGGAGCTGAGCCCGGAGCTGCTCGTCAGGGTGACGGAGAGAGTGATTGAGCTGGGCGACAAGAAGGAGAGCGTCACACGTGAAGACCTGCCGTTCATCATTGCCGACGTCCTGGGCGATGACCGCTCAGGTTACAGGGTCTTCATCCGGAACTACTCGCTTAATCTCACCTGTGGCCTTAAGCCCTCTGCAAGCGTACAGGTGGAAATCGACGGTATCCTTCACCAGGATACAGCCGCAGGCGACGGACAGTATGATGCGTTCATGAAGGCCCTGAGAAAGATATATGAATCGCTCGGCAGCGGGCTGCCCCTGCTGACCGATTACGAGGTGTCTATACCCCCGGGCGGAAAAACCGATGCCCTTGTGGAAACAGTAATAAAATGGAACCACAATGGAAGGGAGTTCAGGACAAGGGGGCTTGATGCCGACCAGACCGAGTCAGCCATCAAGGCCACGGAAAAAATGCTGAATATTATCTGCAGCACGGAAGCTAACCAGGAATACAACAAACTAATTGAAATAGCAAATGAATTATAAAATAGCCCTTCTTCCCGGAGACGGCATTGGTCCGGAAGTTATTGAACAGGCCGTCAACGTGTTGAATGCCACAGGAGAGGTTGCAGGCCACACATTCACCTTCACCGAAGGACTGGTTGGTGCCGTTGCGATAGATCACACCGGCAATCCGTTCCCGGATGAGACCCTTGACCTGTGCCGCAGGTCGGATGCCATCCTCTTCGGCGCCATCGGCCATCCGAAGTATGACAATGACCCATCCGCAAAGGTACGGCCGGAACAGGGACTGCTTAGGATGAGAAGTGAGCTGGGACTCTATGCCAATGTCAGGCCCGTTAAAAGCTTCAGGGCGCTGGCCGGTATGTCGCCGCTGAAGGAAGAACTGGTTGCAGGAACTGATATAGTCATGATCAGGGAGCTGACAGGAGGCATTTACTTTGGCAAACCCCGGGGTCGCTCCGAAGACGGACTGACAGCGTATGACACCTGTACTTACAGCAGGTATGAGATTGAACGCGTGGTGCGCCTGGGCTGCCAGTATGCAACACAGCGTAAGAAGAAAGTGACAGTGATAGACAAGGCCAATGTACTGGCTACATCACGGCTGTGGCGCGAGACGGCAAAGGAAATATCCGCGGAATATCCTGATCTGGAAATGGATTTCATGTTCGTTGACAATGCTGCCATGCAGCTCATCAGAAACCCGTCAGCATTTGACGTTATTGTAACAGAGAACATGTTCGGAGACATCCTTTCTGACGAGGCCAGCGTGATCACCGGCTCACTCGGTATGCTTCCCTCGGCCTCAATAGGTCTGACAGCCTCTCTCTATGAACCAATCCACGGCTCCTTCCCCCAGGCGGCAGGAAAAAATATCGCAAACCCCGT
>SBFZ01000044.1 GCA_006227095.1 Bacteroidota bacterium
TTTCGTGCCACCCGCAACGGCCCTGCCGGTGGTTCGCCTACCGCAGGTGCTTTTCAACAATTGTCTTCAGCACTTCTATCCCGACCACATTCTCTCCGCCGCCGGGAATGATTATGTCAGCATATCTTTTAGAAGGTTCTATGAACTGCAGGTGTGAAGGCTTGACCGTCTTGTTGTATCGTTCCAGGACCATCAGCACTGACCGTCCGCGCTCAACGATATCACGCTGGATGACCCTCCCGAGCCGGTCATCGGCATCAGCATCAACAAACACCTTTATGTCAAGCATTGAACGGAGACCCGGGTCTGACAGCACAAGAATACCCTCAACCACAACCACCTCTGCCGGTCTGACAGGGATGGTCTCCTGTGACCTGACACAGGTGAGATATGAATATATCGGCATCATTATGGGTCTCCCCGCCTTCAGTTCTGCCAGGTGAGCTATCAGCAGCGGCCATTCCACCGAGTCAGGGTGGTCAAAATTAATATTCTGTCTCTGATCAGCAGGTATGTGACTGTTATCGCGGTAATAACTGTCCTGCGGAAGTATTACCACCTCACCCGGAGGCAGCATCTCGATAAGCCTGCGTACAACTGTTGTCTTTCCGGATCCAGTACCTCCGGCAATCCCGACAATAAGCATAAAATGATTAATTTTGTATCAAAAGTAGCAAAAACAACCTTATGGTAAAGCATATCGTGATCTTTAAGCTTGCCCAGCCGGTCACCCCGGATGAGAAGGAGCAGTCGGTAAGGAAGCTGAAGGAGCTCTTTGGTCCACTGGGCAACAGGATGAAATATATCATTGAGTACAGGACAGGAATCAATGTCACGGATGCGGACCATGCCGGTGATTTTGTCATCGATGCCACCTTTGCTTCCATGGAAGATCTCAGGAGGTACCAGGGAAGTGAGGCTCACCGTGAGGCTGTGGCTGCGGCCTCATCAATAAAAAAGGCGAAGCTGGTGGTTGACTATACGTTCTGAAATCATGAGTTCACTTTATCCGATACGGTTCAGGCCCATTCTCAAGGAGACACTCTGGGGAGGCACCGCCCTGAGGGAGCGGTTCGGCAAAAAAGCAAAAGCCGGGGCAGCCATTGGTGAGAGCTGGGAGATATGCGGCATGCCCGGAGCCAGCTCTGTGGTAACCAACGGCTTCCTGAAGGGAAACACACTGGAGGAGATTGCCGAGATCTATATGGATGAATTGCTTGGTGAATCTGTTTATGGGAAATACGGAAATGAGTTCCCTCTCCTGATAAAGTTCATTGATGCGTGTGACAGGCTCTCCATTCAGGTTCATCCTGATGACAGGCTTGCCTCGGAGAGGCATCACGCCTGGGGCAAGACCGAAATGTGGTATGTCATTGACGCCGCCCCGGATGCTGTGATTTATACAGGATTCCGGAAGAAGACATCGAAGGAGGAGTATCTTGATCACCTTACGGGGAAAACGCTCGACCAGCTGATAAATGCCACTCCGGTAAGCCCCGGAGACGTCTTCTTTATTCCTGCAGGGATGGTTCATGCCATCGGCAAGGGGGTACTGCTGGCCGAGATACAACAGACCTCTGACGTAACCTACCGTATTTATGACTGGGACCGGCTGGATTCACGCGGCCTGCCGCGCGAGATGCATACGGCTCTCGCCCTTGACGCCATCAACTTCAGCCTTGACAGCAACAACCTGATAAGAACTGAACCTGAACTTAATGCTACAGTGCTGCTTGCCGAAAGCCAGTATTTCCATACCAGCATCATCAGGTTTGACAGGCCAATCATAAAGGATTACAGTCTTACCGACTCCTTTATCATTTATATCTGCACATCGAGCATGGCTGTCATCGGGTGCAACGGCTACCAGGAAGAGATAAGGGCCGGGGAAACGCTGCTTATCCCGGCCTCGGCCGACAGTGTGACCATTATTCCGCGGGAAACCGCAACCCTGCTTGAAATATTTGTGCCACAAAAAAATAAAACGAAATGAAATTACTATCTGCACTGGCAGTTGCCATTATCATGCTTGCCTCCTCATCATGCGGAGGAGGATCAGGACAGGAAGGCAGCACAAGGAAAAAGGAAGGGCACGTGCCTGACACAGGTTACACGGGTGTAAAGAACTATATCAGGGACAACATCAAACTGAAGGAGGTTTACTACCAGAACGGCATTCGCGAGGGGATGACACGCACCTTCTACAAGGGCGGAGCCCTGGAGCAGGAGATACCCTACTCGGGTGACAAGAAGAATGGCGATTCAAAGTGGTACTATCCTGATGGCAAGCTTTTCAGGGTTACACCTTATGTCAATGACACAATCAGCGGAGAGCAGATTCAGTATTACAAGAGCGGCCGGGTAAAGGCTGTTCTCAGGTATACAGACGGAAAGAGGCAGCCCGGAATCGAAGAATACATGATGAGTGGGGAAAAGGTGACAAATTACCCTGAAGTCAGGTACAGGGTGAATGACAGGTATGAGGAAAGAGGTCTCTACAAAATCTTCATTGAGTTTTCTGACATGGCCGAGAACGGAAAATTCTACAGGGGTGACCTTGTAAACGGACTGGTTGACATCGACTCACTGACACTGCTGCTGCAGACGGCAACCACAGGTTACCTCGACATGCAGAAGACACCGGGACACAGCGCAGACTCGGTGGTGGTGATAGCATCATACCTTACACAATTCGGCAACAGGCTCTACTACCGCCTGGCAATTCCGTTACCGTATAAAGATCTAAACTAAAGGATATGTCAGAGATTCTTGTACCGGGCATCAGGCTTACAAACACCATGACTGTCGGCAGTAAGGATACCGCCGCAGTTTACGGTTCAGGACTGCATGATGTTCTCTCCACTCCGGCCATGATAGCCTTCATGGAGCAGACGGCAATGAAGGCGGTTGAGGCATGCCTCAATCCGGGTGAGGGTACGGTTGGAACTGAGGTGAACATAAAACACCTGAAGGCAACCCCGGTGGGTAAAAACATTACCTGCACAGCCACCCTCAGGGAAGTGAACGGAAACAGGCTTCTTTTTCACGTGGAGGCGGCCGATGAAGATGGTAAGATAGGTGAAGGGCTCCATGAGAGATTCATCATTGACAACATGCGGTTCAAGGAAAAGCTGAACAGGTGATGATCATCAGGTCAGCCTCATTTGTTACAAGCAGTGCACGGATCGGCCAGTTGCCGGCACCCGAATACCCCGAGTATGCCTTTATAGGGAGATCGAATGTGGGTAAGTCATCACTTATCAATATGCTCGTCTCACGGAAAGGACTTGCAAAGATATCCGGAAGTCCGGGCAAAACTCAGACCATCAATCACTTTCTTGTCAACGAAAGCTGGTACCTGGTTGACCTTCCCGGTTACGGTTATGCCCGTGTATCACAGAAGATGAGGGATCAGTGGGATAAGCTCTTCACATCCTATATCACACTCCGTGAGAACCTGATCCTCCTCTTTGTGCTCATTGATGGCAGGCATGAACCGATGGCCACTGACCTTGCATTCATGGAGCGGCTGGCACTCAACGGGGTACCCTTTGCCAGGGTCTTTACCAAGACTGACAAGCTTTCAGCCACGGCAGCTGAGAAAAACAGGGCTGTTCATGACAGTGTCATGCTCCGCACATGGGAGAGCCTCCCCCCGACGTTTGTTACATCGGCTGCCAGCGGCGAGGGACGGGACAGGATCCTGGATTACATTGATGAAACTATGATATTTTTCCAAAGAGGAAAATGATTTGACCATTAAGTATTATTTTTGGGGCATCATTCAGTGAAAACCTAACCAACTACCTGTTATGATCGGCCGGGCTCCCTTTAAGATATTTTCCTGTACATCATCGTTAAGCATTGCTGAAAAAATTGCAGATCACCTTGGCATAGAGCTTGGTAAAAGCTCACTGCTGAGTTTCAGTGACGGTGAGTTTCAACCCTGTTTTGATGAGTCGGTCCGCGGCTGTCACGTCTTCATCATCCAGTCAACCAATCCTCCCGCAGAGAACCTCATGGAGCTGCTGCTGATGATTGATGCCGCCAAGAGGGCTTCGGCCTACAAGGTAAATGCTGTAATACCGTATTACGGGTATGCACGGCAGGACCGCAAGGACAGACCCCGCGTTTCGCTGGGTGCCAAGCTCACTGCGGATCTTCTGACGAAGGCAGGTGTTGACCGTATCATTACCATAGACCTGCATGCTGACCAGATCCAGGGATTTTTTGATGTGCCGGTTGACCACCTGTTTGGATCTGCTCTTTTTGCACCCTATATCAGGAACCTCAA
>SBFZ01000211.1 GCA_006227095.1 Bacteroidota bacterium
CATCTCTGATATCATTGAGTTCCTTGTAAAGCCTTATGCGCTCGGGGATGTTTGATACATAGTCATCCGGGAACATTATCTCGAGGTCTGTCTCAACCATAACATCCTCAGCATATTCCTTCGGTTTCTCCGGAGCCTCGCGCTCTTTCTGCTCCGCCGGCCCCGGGAACAATCCGCCGAACTCCTCCTCCTTCAGCTCCCTGACCGCCTCGTCAAGTATCTTCTGGTAGGTCTCGTATCCCACATCTGCAATGAAACCGCTCTGCTCTCCTCCAAGCAGGTTCCCTGCTCCCCTGATGTCAAGGTCCTGGAGTGCAATGTTGAAACCACTTCCCAGTTCGTAGTTCTCCTCAATTGCCTTCAGCCTTCTGCGGGCATCACCGGTAAGTACTGAGAGAGGAGGGGTAAGCAGGTAACAGAAAGCCTTCCTGTTTGACCGGCCCACCCTGCCCCGTAGCTGATGGAGTTCTGACAGCCCGAAATTATGAGCATCATTGATGAAGATGGTATTTGCATTGGGAATGTCCAGTCCTGATTCAATTATGGTTGTGGCAAGCAGTACGTCATAATCGCCCCTGATGAAGTCAAACATCACGTTCTCAATCTCCTCTCCCTCCATCCGGCCATGGACCACGGCAATCTTTATCTCCGGGATGATATGAAGCAGGGTGGCTTTCAGCTCCATGATGTTTTCTATCCTGTTGTTGATGAAGAAGACCTGTCCGTTGCGGCTGACTTCGTATACTATTCCTTCGCGGATAATATCCTCATTGAAGCCATGCAGCTCGGTGATGATGGGCATCCTGTTGGGGGGCGGAGTGCTGATAACCGAGAGGTCGCGGGCACCCATGAGCGAAAACTGAAGCGTGCGTGGTATGGGTGTGGCGGTAAGGGTAAGGGTATCAACCCCTGCCTTCAGGGTCTTGAGCCTCTCCTTGACTGCCACGCCGAAACGCTGCTCCTCATCGATGACGAGCAGTCCCAGGTCCTTGAACTTAATCTCTTTCCCTGTTATCTTGTGGGTGCCGACGATGATATCAATCTCCCCGTCAGCAAGCTGTTTGAGTATTTTTTTCTGATCTGCCGGTTTCCTGTGCCTGCTGATATAATCTACCCTGCACGGGAAGTTTTCAAGGCGCGAGGAAAAGGTTTTGTAGTGCTGAAGTGCAAGAATGGTGGTTGGTACCAGCACTGCGGTCTGTTTTCCGTCAGTGGCGGCCTTGAAGGCAGCCCTGATTGCTATTTCCGTCTTTCCGAATCCCACATCACCGCATATGAGGCGGTCCATAGGCACCGGCGCCTCCATGTCATCCTTGACGGCAACGGTACTTGCAAGCTGATCAGGGGTATCCTCCCAGATGAATGATGCCTCCAGTTCCCGCTGCAGGTATGAATCGGGGGAGTAGGCAAAGCCGCCGGAGGCTTTTCGCTTTGCGTAGAGCAGGATAAGGTCACGGGCAATGTCCTTCACCTTCTTTTTGGTGGCCTGCTTCATCTTCTGCCAGGCCCCGGTCCCCAGCTTGTTTATGCGCGGAGGCGTGTCATCCTTGCCCTTGTACTTTGAGATGCGGTGGAGTGCATGGATGCCAACATAAAGTATATCATTGTCCTTGAAGACCAGCTTGATAGCCTCCTGCATCCTGCCGTTGACCTCAATCTTTTCGAGTCCGCCGAAACGGCCTATCCCATGGTCAGCATGAACCACGTAG
This sequence comes from Bacteroidota bacterium, assembly GCA_006227095.1. GTDB lineage: Bacteria > Bacteroidota > Bacteroidia > Bacteroidales > VadinHA17 > SR-FBR-E99. The sequence goes on from SBFZ01000211.1 coordinate 1,710, forward strand.
TCACCCGGGTTGAGATCGGTCAGCTCCCTTACGGTCATGCTGTCACGCCGGGTAAAGAAACCCTTTATCCGGAATTTGTGGTAACGGTCAAAGATCTGATGATCAGTATATACGGCAATCTTCAGATCGTGGTCGGTGAATCCCTGGTGGAGGTTGAGCAGGAGGGGAGTGAACTCTGCCGACGGATCCGTCTCGGCAAAGATCTCTTTCAGGCGCTGCTCCTGCACCTCGCTCTCTGATATGATGAAGTTGGAGTAGCCCTCCCGGACGTTTGATACCAGCCTCGACGTCAGGAGGGCGAAGTTTTTATTGAAGGCAGGCTGTGGCTCGGTGCGGAACTCAATGTTGACAGTTGCAGGGTCCTGCCTTCCCCTCCCGAAGAATATGCGCCGGTGCCCCGAACAAAGCTCCTCGAGGTGCCTGCCAGTGATGATGATGTCACGGCGGTCAGAGATCTCTCCCTTTGAGCTGCGTGTGCGGGCCTGGGCCCAGATATTGTCTGTCTTTTCAATTATGTAGTCAAAATTGTCACTCCATATAATTGAAGAGGGAGGGATGAAGTCAATGAAGCTGTCAGAACTCTCCTGGAAGGCAAGTTCCTGTATGTCAGGGATAACCTGTATCTCGTCATGAAGCTGAAGTGAGAGCTGGTCATCAGGACTGAAGGATCGGATTGAGTCAACCTCCTCCCCGAAGAAGTCGATACGGAAGGGCTTGTCAGCAGAATAGGAGAAGAGATCGGTGATGCTTCCCCTTACCGAATACTGTCCGGGTTCGTAGACAAAGTCCGTGCGGCGGAAATTGTATTCGCGCAGGACCTCCTCGAGGAACTCAATGGAGAGCTTTGCCCCCTTCTTTATTGAAAAGGTGTTCTTCTTAAGGCTGGTCTTGCTGACAACCTTCTCCATGACCGACTCGGGGTAGGTTACAATGATGCATTTCCGTCGTCCCGAGCTAAGGAAGTTGAGTACCTCTGCCCTGAGGATGATATTTGCCGGCTCGGTCTGGTCATACATCACTGACCGCTTGTATGTACCCGGGAAGAAGAAGATATTGTCATCACCAAGGAGCGATGTGAGGTCATTGTAGAAGTAGGCTGCGTCTTCCTTCTCCGGGAGCAGCACAACGTGGGTTGTCGGTTGTTGTGACAGTGCACCGGCCATAACAATTGATCTTGATGATCCGGTCAGGCCGTGTATCGTCACCGGCTCGCTGCTGTCACCTGCCAGCAGAGCCTCCAGCCTCGTGAACGAGGGATGTTGCCTGTAGATATCTCTGAAAACGGTGCTGGCCATTGATTTTGTCTCAGGCTGCAAAATTAGCAAAGGCAGCGGTTTCAGCAGCACATCCCGACCAGTTTCATGATCATGTCCGGTGAGCCGCAGTAAAAGGGTGTACGCTGATGGAGTGAATCCGGCTTGATTGTGAGTATCCGCCTGCTTCCGTCAGTGGCCACCCCGCCGGCCTGTTCAATCAGGAATGAAATAGGGTTGCACTCATAGACCAGCCTGAGCTTGCCCGAGGGATAACTGCTTGAAGGTGGATAGAGGAAGATGCCCCCGGTAAGCATGTTGCGGTGCACATCCGAGACCAGGGAACCTATGTACCTTGAAATATAAGGCCGGCTGGTTGCCGGATCATTCTCCTGGCAGTACTTGATGTATTTTTTTACTCCGTCCGGGAATTTGATGTAATTGCCTTCATTGATTGAATAAACCCTTCCTGTCTCCGGGGTCTTCATGTTGGGGTGGGAAAGGCAGAATTCACCTATTGTGGGGTCAAGGGTGAAGCCGTTTACCCCGTTGCCGGTTGTGTAAACAAGCATTGTGGAGGAGCCATAGATCACATAACCTGCGGCCACCTGCTTGCTACCTTCCTGCAGGAAATCGAGTACACCGGCCTCTTCATCGCGGTCTGTGACACGACGGTAAATTGAGAAGATTGAGCCAACCGATACATTTACGTCAATATTTGATGACCCGTCGAGAGGATCAATGCAGACCACGTATTTGCCCCTGCCGGCCAGCTCCCCAGTGAATATTACCTCGTTCTGATTCTCTTCGGAGGCAATGCCTGCACACTGGCCTGATGACTTAAGTGCATCTATGAAGACCTCATCGGCGTAGCGGTCGAGTTTCTGCTGCTGCTCTCCGTGAATATTTTCTGCACCGGCCCTGCCGAGGATCTCCACCAGTCCGGCCTTACGTATCTTGGCGTTGACCATCTTCGCGGCGGTGCCTATGTGATGCAGGAGGTTTGAGAGCTCACCTGTGGCAAAAGGAAAATCTTTTTGTTTCCTGATGATGAAGTCATTCAGGCTTGTGATATCATAACTTGACATGCCAGGAATTGTTTGATTGGGTAAGTGAACAGTACTGAATTGTTTACTAATGGCTAAATTATAAATTTGTGCAAACAATTCCCGCAATGAGAGTATTTAAATTCGGAGGGGCATCTGTAAGGGATGCAAAGGGTATAATTAACCTGTTTAATATTGTTTCGGAGGAAAATGGCCGGCTGGTTGTGGTTGTTTCCGCCCTTGGCAAAACCACCAATGCGCTTGAAAAACTGCATCTTGCATG
>SBFZ01000256.1 GCA_006227095.1 Bacteroidota bacterium
AGGCGAAGCTGGTGGCTTCAGCAATGTTGCTGTACTGACGCTCCTGCATGAACAGTGCTCCTCCAAGTATGGAGCAGTTCACCGCGATCAAAGGCAGGAATATGCCCAGGGCACCATAGAGGGCCGGTGCGAACTTCTCCACGATCATCTCCACGAGTTGCACGATGGAGGCCACCACGGCGATGAACATGATGAACGAAAGGAAGCTGAGGTCCAGGGTTGCAAAACTCTCATTGAGCCATGCCAGAGCTCCCTTCTTCAGTACATACTGTTCGAGAAGGAAGTTAACCGGAACGGTTATCACCAGCACGAATGTGACTGCAATACCAAGTCCCATTGAAGTCTTAACCGTCTTCGACACTGCCAGGTATGAGCACATACCCAGGAAGTAGGCGAAGATCATGTTGTCGATAAAGATCGACCTGACAAATATGTTGATCAGATGTTCCATATCTTCTGCAGTTACTTGGTTTCTATCAGTGACTTGTTGCGTGCACGCTGCACCCATATGATGATTCCCACTGTGATCAGTGCCATGGGCGGCAGGATCATCATACCGTTATCCTCGTACCCGAAGTTGTAGACGCCCAGTTTCTCCATAACCGGGAATCCCATGATGCTTCCTGTACCGAGGAACTCGCGGAAGAACGATACGGCGATGAGAATCCATCCGTATCCCCAGGCATTACCAAGTCCGTCAAGGAATGAAGGCCATGGTTTATTCGCCATGGCAAAAGCCTCGAGGCGTCCCATGATGATACAGTTGGTGATTATCAGTCCAACAAATACTGAGAGCTGCTTGCTCACGTCAAAGGCGAAGGCTTTCAGGAACTGGTCCACGAGGATAACCATCGTGGCTATCACCACCAGCTGGACAATGATCCTTATACGACCGGGAATGCTTTTCCTCAGTGCCGCAATAACCACGTTTGAGACAGCCAGTACCACCATCACGGAGATTGCCATGACGATAGCCGGCTTCATCTTCACCGTCACCGCCAGGGCCGAGCATATGCCCAGGACCTGTACAGTGATGGGGTTATCCTGCCCCAGCGGGTTTTTCAACAGTTTAATGTTCTTTGCCGACAACAGCGGCTCCTTTTCAACTTTTTCCATATCTACTTCCTGTTTTGGCTGAGGTATTTTTCATATTTGATAAGGCCGTCATGAACCATTGCCTGCAGGCCGTTGCTCGTTATGGTTCCGCCGGAGATGGCATCCACCTCATGCGGATTGCCCGGCCTGGCGCCTCCCTTGACCACCTTTACCGAAACAAAGTTGCCGTTCTCAAAGATGGTCTTGTCATGAAACTGGCTTTCAAAGGGGGTGGTGTTTATCTCCGCACCAAGGCCGGGGGTTTCGCCCTTATGGTCAAAGGTTACGCCTGCAATGGTTGAGAGGTCCTTTTTAAGGGAAACATAACCCCATATCGGGCCCCATAGCCCTTTTCCCTCAAGGGGAATAATATGCAGCGTATCGCCGTTATCAGCCACCGCTATGAACATAGGCAGGCTCTGCTCTGCCAGCGGCTTCCTCTGCTCGGCGCGAAGAGTGACTGTGAAGGCATCAACGCCCTCCACCCTGTTACCTTCGGTGTTTATGACGAAGCTCTCAATGATGTGCCTGTCATACAGCTCCACGGCATTGCTTCGGTCAGAGGATACATTCATCGATGAGAGGATCTGTATCTTCTTTTCCACCTCCACGTTCTTTTCCTGCCTTGGCTGCAGGAGCAGTGCCGTAAGAGACAGGAGGATGGCAACGGAGACAACCATCACCACCGAGAACACCATAATATATCTGTTGCTGAAATCTTTCATCTCACGTGTAGTTAAGCTGTCCGTATTCTTTTTATCCTTCTCCTGATATTGGCGTTCACCACATAATGGTCGATAAGCGGAGCCATCACGTTCATCAGCAGTATTGCCAGCATTGTTCCCTCCGGATATGCCGGGTTGAAGACCCTGATTACCACCACCAGTATCCCGGTCAGGGCACCATAGATATACTTCCCGGTGTTTGTCTGTGCCGCAGTGACGGGGTCAGTGGCCATGAATACCGTTCCGAATGCAAATCCACCCATTATCAGGTGATAGTATGCAGGAATCTGGGTGTAGTCATTTCCGCCGGTGGCGTTCAGGAGCAACCCGATTCCAAGAGCACCCAGTGTCATGCTGAGCATGATGCGCCAGCTTCCCACACCGGTAAGCAGGAGGATCAGGGCGCCTATCAGGATGGCAACCGTTGAGGTCTCCCCCACCGAGCCGGGAATGGTACCGATGAACATATCCATTGCTGATGGCATATGGGCAATCCCTTCCAGTTTTGCCACTGCCAGCGGAGTGGCTCCGGAAAAGCCGTCGAGGCCGCCTCCTTTAACAAGGCCCTCGATCCAGACAGCATCACCCGTCATCCAGCCGGGATAGCTGAAGAAAAGAAAGGCCCTGGCAGTCAGTGCAGGGTTAAGGATATTCATTCCTGTGCCGCCGAAGATCTCCTTTCCAATGATTACAGCAAAAGCCACGGAGACTGCAACCATCCAGAGTGGTACATCTATTGGCATAATAAGAGGAATAAGCATCCCGGTCACGAGGTAACCCTCATTGATTTCATGCCCGCGTATCTGCGCGGCAACGAACTCGATACCAAGCCCCACAACGTAACTGACGATAATCATCGGAAGCAGCTTCAGGAACCCGAACCAGAACATCTGCATCAGGGTCCAGTCATCGATGCCGAAAGCCCTCGTATGCTGAAGACCTATATTGTAACAACCGAAGAGCAGGGCCGGCATCAGCGCAATCAGGACCACGGTCATCGTGCGCTTCATGTCCATGTAATCCCTTATATGTGTTCCCTTCGACGTAACCTTGTCAGAAACAAACAGGAAGGTGGCAAAGCCGTCATAGACTGAATGCAGCTTCTCAAAACGGCCTCCCTTCTCAAAGAGAGGCTCTATCTCTTTCATTTTTTTCAGCAGGAAATTCATAGCTGGCTTGTTCCTTTATTAGTTCATCTCTTTTATCATCAGGCTGATCCCGCTGCGGATGATCTCCTGTATCTCGGTCTTTGAAGGATCAATGTATTCGCACAGGGCGAAATCCTCCTCAGCCACCTCATAAATGCCGAGGTTCTCCATAAGTTCAACGTCGCCGGCAAGAATCGCTTTCAGCAGATGTACCGGGTAGATATCCATCGGGAGAACATTCTCATAATGACCTGTAACGACGAATGCCCTGTGACCGCCGTGCATGTTGGTGTCCATCATGTACTCCCTGGCGGGAAGAAGCTTTGAAACAAATGTTCTCCAGTAACTGAACTTCTTCAGCCCCGGAGTAGCCCAGCCGAAGAACTCATGGTAATCACCCTCTGGAATCACGGTCACCATGTTGTCATAGAAGCCAAATGATCCCTCCGGCGATATTTTCTTTCCTGTCAGTACGTTTCCGCTGATTATCCTCAGATTCCCTTCCCCGAGGTTCCCTTTCAGGATACCGCTTACGGAAGCGCCGGGTCTGATGCGGTAGTACTTGCGGTGCTGTGCAGCAGGTCCTGCCAGTGCTATGATCTTTTCACGGTCATGGAAACCAGTGCTGAAAAGCCTCCCGATGGCCACCACATCCTGCAGGTCAACTGTCCATACCACCTCTCCCTTAGACACGGGAGCAATATGATGTATCTGTACTCCAACATTCCCTGCCGGATGAGGACCGGAAAATCGATGGAACTCAACATTCTGAAGGTTCTTCATCTCAGCCACCCTTGTACCTTCAGCCTCCTGCGAGATATGCACCTTGCCGTCAGTAAGCCGGGTGAGGGCGTTTATCCCTGCCTGGAGGAAGCCACCATGAGTGTTGGTCATCACAAAATCAAGGTCAGGAGCCAGGGGGGCACTATCAAAGGCAGAAATAAAAACATCCCTTGGAGTCTCTGACGGACGTGCAACGATGTGATACGGACGCTGTCTCAGGACAGGCCAGAGACCTGATTCAAGCAGCTTCTCCTTCACCTCTTCACGTGACAGGCTTAAGGGATCAGCCGCACCAAAATCAATTTTATCCGTACCATCCTGGTCAATGACAACCTCGGTCAGCACCCGCTTCTCTCCACGGATAACCTCCCTGACCACTCCTGGTACCGGTGATACATACTTAATCTCAGGGAATGACTTGTCATGGAACAGCACGCTTCCGGCCATGACCCTGTCACCTTCCTGTACCTCAAGCCGGGCCACGAGACCCGGAAAACCGGCAAACCTGACACCATAACG
>SBFZ01000033.1 GCA_006227095.1 Bacteroidota bacterium
CCTCATCAGGGAGTATGACGAGTGAATGGACCTCCTCCGAACTGGTTACCTCGGCTGCCCTCAGTACGGTTATCCCGGCCTCACGGCCCAGGGTCACGGTCAGCTCACAATGCCAGGTGCTGTTGTGGTCAGATACTGCAATCATATCAAGCCCCCTGTCCAGGGCACGGGAGATGATCTCACGCGGGGTCATCTCAAGTGAGCCGCATGGCGACAGGAGGGAGTGAATATGAAGGTCAGCCCTGTACCGTTTCATGATCAGCCAATAAGTGCGTAAAGCTTTCCGGAGAGTTCGAAGGTGGAGAGCCCTGTTCCGAGCAGTGGGATACCCTCCTCATTGCTCTGAGCCACAGTATCATCGGCAGGTTTCTCGCCGCAGGTTAATATTACGGCTGAAAGGTCTCTCAGTGAGGCAATTGCGATGACGTTCCTGTGGGACTGGATTGTAATCCAGGCATTGCCTGCACCAGCATGGCCCATAACGTCACTAAGAAGATCAGAAGTGTAGCCTCCGCAAACCTCTTTTCCGAGTCCTTCATGTCCTGAAAAAACCTTGAGTTCCAGTTTTTCTACGATGTCAGTTACTTTCATTTTCAGCACCTTTTTTATTGCAGTTCTTTGTGAAATTGTTGTCGCCCCAGATTCTCCTCATTATTTCGTTTGATCTTTCCCTGTCCATGAGATCCTTTTCCATGTTTGACTCACGTATGAATACGCATTGGGAGATGTCTCCGCGTCTGCGTACTATATCTTCGGCCAGTGCCTGGCATGACGGTGCTCCGCAAAGCCCGCAGTCGGTCCCCGGGAGCCAGCACATCAGGCGTCTTGACCTTTTCATCATACGCATGGCTTCATCACGGTCACCGGAGAGGCGGTACATGGAGCGGGGCTTGATATCGTCAGTGATCCTCACCTTGTTCATGAGATAATCATGGTACGCATCAATATCAGGGAGATCATCAGAATCTGCTGCCCTGTTTCCCGGTTTCAGGTTACGTGCCTTGTTACGCAGTCGTTCAGCCACCAGGAACCTGTTGGATGAGAGAAGCACACCCCCGGCACACCCTTCATCGCATGCCCTGAGTTCAAGGTAGTCAATACCGGTGATCCCGTCATTTTCGAGCTGTTCGAGAAATTCCGTCACGTTATTGATACCGTCTATGGCCAGGGTCCGGCCGTTGACACATGAAGCCTCTCCGGTGGTAAGACTCCAGACGAGGGTATCCTGGTCAACAGAGTAGGCATGATCATCACCGTGAGGCAGTTCCACCTTGTTTCTCAGGGTACGGTTTATCCTGTTGAATATGAAGTCCATGTTTATCACGCCGGTGATGGGAGTTGATTCTTCTCCGACCGGCGACTTCACAGCAGCGATCTTGGCTGCGCAAGGGGTGACATAGAATACCCCTATCTCAGCATTATGGGCGCCCCGGTCACGGAGAACGCGGCGGCAATAGAAGGCCGCCATTTCCAGCGGGGCTTTCAGGGTGGCCAGGTTACGGATCAATGCGGGGAAGCGTACCTGTATAAGACGCACTACGGCCGGACAATAGCTGGAGATGAGAGGGCGGGGGAGAGTCCTGACATTCATGAGTTCATCAATGGCAGGCTTGAGAATCTCCGCTCCGTGTTCAACCTCATATACCCAGGTAAATCCGAGGCTTTTCAGGACGGCGCTGATCTCAGACATCGACACCTCATGCCTGAACTGGCCGTGCAGGACTGCAGGTACCAGTGCCACCCGGTGCTTGTAGTCGAAGATACGGCTGAAGTCATCCTGTTCAATAATAATGGCATGTACCGGGCAACTCCTGAAACATTCGCCACAGTCCACACACCGGTCTTCAATAAGCCTGGCCTTGCCGTCACGTATGCGCAGTGCCCCGGTGGGACATACCCTCATGCAAAGGGAGCAGCCGTTGCAGATATCCTCACGGATGGTCAGTGCATGATGAAAAAAGCCTTTTCCTGTTCTGTCAGACAGCATTTCCGTTCAGGTTTATGGTAATTTCAAGACTGGTGCCCCTGCCTGGTTCACTGGTAATGACGAACCTGTCGGCGTTGGCACTTATATTGGGCAGCCCCATTCCTGCCCCGAATCCCATCTCCCGCACTTCGGGTGAGGCTGTTGAGTAACCCTTCTGCATTGCCAGTTCAATATCTGCAATACCAGGACCGTTATCAGTCAGTTTCATAAGGATATTGTCAGCGTCAAGGGTTATGATGATGACTCCGTTCCATGCATGAGCCACGATGTTTACCTCGGCTTCATAGAGACATACCACAACTCTTTTGATGACCGTACTCTCAACACCAAGCTGCTTCAGCATCTTTTTGACCTGGCTGGAGGCATACCCTGCATGGGTGAAATCACCTCCCTCAACCCTGTATTCAAAGTTCATTGCCATTCCTGGTCAGAATAGAGGTTTCATCCCGGCCCTGTACAATTCACCTGACGCCCTGAACATTGTTGCAGGGGATTTTATAAGGGTAATACCCAGTTCTTCCGCAAGGTTTTGCATCTCCGGGGTAACTGATTTGTTTCTTACGAAAAGGATGCAGTCAATGTCTGACATCTCAGCCGTGCGTATAGCCTGCAGGTTGGCCAGGCCTGTTATCAGGAGGAGGTTGCTGCAGTCTACTGTAAGTACATCACTCATCAGGTCAGAGGCAAATGCATGTGTTACCTCACGGTCAGCTGTCGCGTTTCCGCATACCAGTTCTCCGTTTGTAACCGAACAAATCTCTTCCACTTTCATCTTAACACACTTTCAGAAATATTCTGTTATGAATGACTGTGCAAATATAATAATTAAATGTTAATTAATTCACACTGTTATAAAAATAACAATAAAATATATTTCTGTTTAACGTGTAGCCGTTTGGGTGTTGCAGATGAGTCAGTTATCTTTTACTTCCAAATTCTGAACCGGGTTTCCATTCTGGCCTGAAATCTCCTGTAACGATCCTGTAGGAGACTTCGAGGATAGCCCGGGCATCTTCGACGATTCCGTCGAAGTTCATCTCAGGGTAATAATTGTCAGCCGGCTTGTGGTATTTGTTTGCGATATAGTCTTTTTCCCGGTCTGCGGCCCATTCCTTCCCGTGTTCCCTGCTGTCACAGTTTCCCCGTGCGAAGAGGGCCGGTACGCCGATCTTTGCAAACGGAAAGTGGTCTGAACGGAAGTACATGCCTGTTTCAGGGTTGGGATCCGGCATTATATACCTCCCCTGGCGGGATGCCGCTTCTGCAAGCATGTCATCAAGCTCCGACTGGCCGTAGCCGGTAACCATTATATCCTTCATTCTGCCGATAGGAAGAAGAAGGTCATTGTTGAAGCAGGCTATGAGGTTTTCAGGGCTGACAGGGGGATTGGCAGCAAACCATGTCGATCCCTGGAGTCCCTGTTCCTCGGCTGTGGGGAAGAAGAGTATCACCGATCTTTCCGGCCTCTTTTTCAGCGAAGCCAGGGCTTCACCTATTTCGAAAGCCCATGCCATTGAGGTGCCGTTATCCACTGCACCATTGTATATTGAGTCACCATTTTCGGTCTCGCCTATGCCGAAATGGTCCCAGTGTGCTGTGATGACAACTGCCTCTTCAGGCCTGGTTCTTCCGGGAAGAATCCCCGCCACATTCAGTGAGCTGTTTTTCAGGTGGCTGTTGGTCAGCCGCAGGGAGATTGATGCTCCTGTTTCGAAGCCAGTGTACCCGGGAGTGCAGGCTTCCTTCCTGAGGTTTTCAACATTATAGCCCAGCGAGCCGAACAGTTTGTCTGCAGCACCGGCGCTCAGCCAGCCGGTAACAGGGCAGGGTTCAGGATCTCCCGGTGCAGGCTCCTGGTAAAGTCCCGGTGATATGGAACTCTTCCTGGGTATTGAATAGTCATACCCCGCACCAAGGGTCTCATGGATTATCAGTATTGCTGCTGCCCCCTGCCGGGCTGCCTCTTCAAATTTGTATGTCCAACGGCCGTAGTAGGTCATCGTCCTGCCCTTGAAGAGGGTGGAATCACCTGTATAAAGGCCAGGGTCATTTACCAGGACCACCGCGCATTTTCCTTTCACATCAACTGCCGCAAAGTCATTCCAGCCATATTCGGGAGCAACAATGCCGAATCCGCAGAAGACCATCGGTATATCCTCCAGTTCAACATATTGTCTCATTGAGGGTGATTCTATTGCTATATCATCAGGTGCAACGAGTTCAAATTTCTTCCCTGCCGTGGTGATGATTGCCGGTCCTGAGCCGACGGATATA
>SBFZ01000411.1 GCA_006227095.1 Bacteroidota bacterium
TTAACATTAATTAACTTTACTTTTGTGCTCAGATGACCATAAGATGATCTATCCCGATACATTCGAATCAAAAATCGGCTTTGACCGCATCAGGGAACTCCTGGCAGGCAATTGTCTCAGCAATGCCGGCACCAGGAGGGTGGAATTGATGGGAGTCGCCTTTTCTTCCGCAGAGGTAAAAAACAGGCTTGCCCTCACGGCAGAGTTCCAGCAGATACTGTCATACGGCGAACCTTTTCCTTCAGACAACTACAATGATCCATATGCCACTCTCGAGAAACTGAGGATTGAGGGCACCTTCCCGGAGGTCGAGGAGGTGGTGGCACTGAGGGGATCACTCGATACCGTCAGGAAAATAATCGGGTTCTTCAAAAACAGGAAGGATGGCCGTTACCCCCTGCTGACTGAACTGTCAGGAAGGGTTGTCTATTATCCTTTTGTGGCAGAAGCCATTGACCGGATTATCGACAGGGAAGGCAAGGTGCGTGACAGTGCATCGCCGGCCCTTAAAACCATTCGTGCTGACCTGGCCTCAAAGAACCTTGCAGCAGTTAGAAAACTTCATTCCGTTCTGCGCCAGGCACAGGCCGACGGTATAGTTGACCGTGATGTGACTGTGGCTGTCCGCAACGGCAGGGGAGTGATCCCGGTAAGCGCATCGAACAAGAGAGGTATCAGGGGATTTGTCCATGACGAATCAGCAACCGGCAAAACGGTGTTTATTGAACCTGCTGAGGTTGTGGAGCTGAACAATGAGATCACGGAGCTGGAACACCAGGAGAAACGGGAGATAGTGCGCATACTCACCGCCCTGGCAGATACCATCAGGCCATATATTGATGATCTTGAGGAGAACTGCAGCTTCCTGGCAGAGATAGACTTCATCAGGGCCAAGGCGCTCTTCGGCAACAGGCTTGGATGCATAATGCCGGCAGTGGCTGACACGCCGCACATAAGGTGGATCAATGCCCGCCACCCGCTGCTGACACTCTCCTTCGCACGCACCGCAGGCCGTGAGGTGGTGCCGCTGACCATAACCATCGACAGCCGGGAACGGATACTGCTGATCTCCGGCCCGAATGCAGGCGGAAAATCAGTTTGCCTCAAGACTGTGGCGCTTGTGCAGTACATGCTTCAATGCGGCTTGACAATACCGGTGGCTGAGGGAACCGAAGCAGGAATCTTCGGCAAATTCTTTATCGATATCGGCGACGAACAGAGCCTTGAAAACGACCTGAGCACATACAGCTCACACCTGATCAACATGAAGCAGATGCTCAGGCATGCCGATGATAAATCACTTGTAATGATCGATGAGTTCGGAACGGGAACAGAACCTGTCCTTGGCGGGGCGCTGGCCGAAGCAATTCTTGCCGAGCTGAACAATCGCGGAGCATACGGTGTGATAACCACTCATTACACCAACCTGAAGCACTTCGCAACATCACAGGAGGGAATAAGCAACGGAGCCATGGCTTTTGACAACCAGCTCATGCAGCCTCTCTTCCGCCTCGACCAGGGTAAGCCGGGAAGTTCTTTTGCCTTTGAAATAGCAAAAAAGATTGGCCTTCCGCAGGATATACTGGCTGACGCGGCGGCCAGGGCAGGAGAGGGGAACGTTGATTTTGACCGCAACCTCCGGGAAATTGCACGTGATAAAAGGTACTGGGAGAAGAAACGGGAGGCGGTGCGTCGCCATGAAAAAAGGCTCGAGGAGCTGATAGCAACCTATGAGGCACAACTCGGTGACATAAAGACACAGAAGAAGGAGATCATCACCCAGGCCAAGAGCAAGGCAGAGGAGATGCTCCGTGACACCAACAGGATGATTGAAAACACCATCCGGACTATCCGTGAAGCACAGGCGGAGAAGGAAAAGACCAAAGAGGTGCGCGAGGAGCTTGACTCTTTCCGTGAGCATCTTGCAGCTGAGGAAAAGCATACGGAGGTTCCCCTGGCAGCCAAACCCCGCACAGATGCACCGGCGGCAAGCATTGTCAAAAGAATTACAGCCAGAAAGGAAGCACCCCAGCCTGTCAAAAAGAAAAAGAGAGACCTGGCACCAGGCGACTATGTGAAGATATCCGGCACGGATACCGTTGCACAGGTGACCGAAATACGCGGGAAAAAGATACAGGTGGTCTCCGGCAGCCTGAAGATGAATGTTGATATCAGCATGACTGAACCGGTCAGCGCCGAAGAGCAGAAAAAAGCTGCATCAGCCGGACGTACGCAGCAGAAGGTCGACTGGTCGCTTACCGCACGCCGCAACCAGTTCAATCCTGAGATTGATGTCCGGGGCATGCGTACCGAAGAGGCATTGCAGGTGGTGCAGGATTTCATTGATACAGCCCTGATGATCCAGTACAGGAACCTGAGGATACTTCACGGCAAGGGTAACGGCATCCTCAGGCAGATGATAAGGCAGTACCTGGAGTCAACCGGGGCGGTAAGGGGTGTCACTGATGAGCATGTTGACCGCGGCGGGGCTGGAATCACCCTGGTGGAACTGGATATCTGATTCAGGAATTGGTGGCTCCGGTTCCGGCAGCGCGGCAGGCGGGTGAGATTCACCAGTGCCGGCTGCCCCGGTTCAGCCCCGGTAGCCCCGCCCGGCGCAACGTTTCAGCCACGGCAGTCCGGCGCTGAATAAGACCGGCCTACCTCAGTCAGGCGCTTGCTGGCGCAATCGCAGCCCGGCTGCTGCAGTGCGAATTCAGCTCATGGCCGCCCAAACCTGTTGTATATCATTTGGCCTGTATAGGGAAAAGAATAGATTTGCATAACGAAATACCTGAACCATGAAAAAACTGACACTGCTTCTTTCTGCCCTCGTGATTCTGCTGAACCTCCCGGCCACAGGGCAAACCAACGATTTTTACGATGATGCTCCCACAATGCAGCTTAAGGGCACCAAAAAAATCCTGGTCACCGGTGAAATTGCCGGTGATGTTACAGTTGACCTGTCACGCCTGCCAAAACACAGCATAACCGTCAAGGAGACTTACCTTGCCGATGGCCAGGTCGGATTCACCGGCGCCTACCGGTATGACGGCTGTTCAATCTATGACATCCTCGACAAGGTTGTGCTGAAGAAGAAGAACGAGGCTGAATTCCCGCCGATAATTGATCTTTATGTGGAGATAACCAATGACAGGGGAGAGACAGCTGTTTTCTCATGGGGAGAGATCTACTACCCGGTCAACCGCCATCGGCTGATGATAGCCACGTCAGTGGCACGGATCGTCCCGTCAAAGGCAAAGGACCTCTGGCCTCTGCCTACGGAAACGAAAATAGTCGCAGGCAATGACCTTGTCACCTCGCGCAACATCAGTAACCCGGTAAAAATCACGGTAAAGTCGCTTGACAGCAAATACGAGATCAACAAGGGGATGAACCCGATGTTTTCCGAGACGATGAGGCTGTGTGTCAACGGGAAACAGCGTGCCATCCTGTCACAATTGCCTGAAGGAATGGACAGTGAGACCTACCACACCGTGTTTTACGGCCGGGGCATGGGGATCCACGGCACCACTCCCTTCACGGGAAGCATGCTTCATGAGCTGCTGAAGGACTATTACAGGATGAATCCTGCCTCACTGCAGAAGGGGATGGTTGTGATAGCCGGTCTTGACGGTTACCGTGCTGCCTTTACCCTCAGCGAGATAGTCAACCGCAATGACCAGCAGGAGATACTTGTCATTGACCGCGACAACTACGAGGGTGCCGGCCGCTTTTCGATCTTCCCGGCGTGCGATTTCTTCTCTGACCGCGCCATAAAGGCAGTGATGGAGATTAATCTCCTTCTGCCGACAGCAGGGGCACCGTGGGCCATTGTGGTGCATGGCGGCGCCGGCACCATTACGCGTGACCGTATGAACACCGAGGCAGAAGCCGAGTACCGCAGGGTGTTGCAGGCAGTGATCGACAGCGGCGCCGCCGTGCTCAGCGCCGGCGGCTCGGCCCTTGACGCCGTTGAACGCACCATCAGGCTAATGGAAGACTCACCGCTGTTCAACGCTGGCAAAGGCGCCGTATTCACGCATGAAGGGCGCAATGAGCTTGACGCCTCAGTAATGGACGGCAGCAATCTCGCCGCCGGCGCCATCGCCGGAGTCACCGACATACGCAACCCGATCACCGCCGCGCGCGCCGTCATGGAGAAATCACCCCACGTAATGCTTACAGGAAAAGGTGCCTCTGAATTCGCGGCTGAACAGGGCCTCGAGATAGTTGACCCGTCATA
>SBFZ01000353.1 GCA_006227095.1 Bacteroidota bacterium
GGATATAGTCATTTAGCATCCTGCCCTCCATCTGCGACCTGTTGCCCAGCTGTTCCAGGATGAATTCCCCAAGACCGTATTCAGAGCCGGAGTCAACCAGTTCAACTGACATTTCCCTGTCAAGAATGGATGTCACCGTGCCCTTCTGTAAATCGGTTTCTATCCTGTACCACCGGTTTTCAAGGATGGCTTCCGGTGCCAACGCCCGGGGGCCAGAGGTTGATTCATCACGCGCCACTGTCCGGGGGCCTGAGGTTGATGCATCCCGTGCAACTGCCAGTGGGCCTGAGGTTGAGGATGCCGGCATTGCCGTTTCGGGGCCGCCCTGAGCTGATGGTGGCACTTCTTCCTCCGCTCTGACAATCAGTTTTCTATAACCGAACGGAGGGATACTGTCTATTCTGATTGCCCAGTATGTGCCGTCAGAGCGATGGGAGAGGGGCTGTGTTGCCATTCGTTTTCCCCTGCTGTCATATACTCCTGCATTCATTCCTCTCGGAATTATCTGATGGTCAATATATACTGATGCTATCCCTGACCTGGTCCAGTTCAGGGTGTTGAATACCAGAAGTGAAGGTTCAGTTTCATTTCTGAAAAGACTCTGCAGCAGTCCCATGGCAGATTCCTGCAGCGAGGCGGTTCGCCTTACTGCTTCCCAGGCATATGACTCCTTCAGGGCTCTCTGCTCCATGGTAGGCTGGCTGAAGGGTTCACGCACGCTCTCGGAGTATCCGGTTGTGTGTTCGGTGTAAAAGAGCAGTGCCTCATTGGCAAGGGAGATGTCCGCGGCAGTTTCTTCCGGCAGGTCAACGCCGGCAATGGCAGCCATCGAAAGCCCGGCCATGCCAGCCATGAGTGACGTGGATGCCGTGCGGGTTGCCGCTACCTCGCGGGCGGAGGCCCCGAAGCCATCGGTCCACCAGTCGGGCCACGCCCCCCTGATGACTGGGAATTGACTTCCATGGTTTGTCTCCATGGTGCTGAAGAATGATTCGGTGGTTGAAGTGGTGAGCCTGGGCCATTCGAACATATCATTCCATTTGATGATCATGTCACTCATGAATGTGGAAGGAGGGGAGTTGTCGGTAAGGTACCCGGAGTGCTGAATAGCCATCTCCTCATAGGGATAGCCCCTTGCGGCCAGTCCAGCCAGGTAGTTGAGCAGGTTGTTCCTGAACTTGTCAAAGTCACCGGTCTGCACCTCCATGACCGTGTTCCCGGTCATGTAATGCTCAGCCCGGAAGGTCAGCATGCGCTTGCCTGATGGCGACTCCCACCAGAACATGGTCGGGATGTCAAAACAGATCAGGGCACGGTGACCGTGTGTACCCATATTTAGATACTTCACCCCCAGGCCGTTGAAATAGTCATTGAGACACCATCCTATTCCGTTGACATCATTCTGCATTGCCACCTTCACCGGTATTCCTGCCTCCCTTATCCGCCCTGCAGCCTGCAGCGATGCAGCCAGTACCTGCTCGTCAGGAAGCTCGTCAAAATTGAAATACATGCCCGTTACCTCAATCCTTCCCTCGCTGATTCTCCTTTTGAGCCTTTCAACCTGCGCGGCAGGCCTGCACTTCAGGTACTCATCAACAGGCCATGAGGCTTCGCAGGTCCAGCGGAATCTGGCATTTTCAGGAAAACTGTCAGTGGCATCACAGTAATCCAGTGCATAGTCAATGTACCGGAGATGCTCGGCAAGTATCTCCGTCTGGGAGCGGGTGTAGCCGATGTCAGTGTGTGCATGCTGGATGAAACTTATGCTCCACCTGCGCACCGGTTCAAGCGTGATGGTGGTGTTTGTGACAAAATCTCCGGCCACGACTTTTATCCTGACCCGTGATGCTTTCTGAACCGCCGGAAGACCCAGGCTGACAGCATTGTGGCCAAATTGAAGCATAGCCTTTTCAATAAGCCTGCCATTGGCATAAATCTGAGCTTCCCTGCTCTCCCCGAAATAAAATATCCCTGCCTCAACCAGCTGGATCGGATTGCCCCTGTTTTTCAGAATGGCAGGAAAAGCGTTGACGGTGACACCTGTTTCAACCGGTTTCCTGTAAGTCATGTACCATGATGTAAGGCTGGCATTACTGCCTGTGACCTTGATTAACAGCGGCTTCCCGGCAGGAACCTGGTCCGCCGGTATCCGAAGGATCATGTACCCGTGACGGTCGCCGAACTGGTCAGTCATCACTGACCTGAAGGAGAGTGAGGAACCCTCTGTCCCGGGCAAATCCCATGATCCCCTGCCGTCAGCCAAAAATGAGAATGACTGCACACCGTTTATAGCAAGGTCCATCCGTGCGGTTCCCGGACTCGATCCCAGAGCTGCGATCCAGACAAAGGTGGCATATCTGCGGCTGATGCCTGCAGGTACTGACGCCGTCTCCCATTCCATGAAATCCTTGCCGTTGGTAGCCCTGACAAGGATACTGCTGCGCAGACCCGGTATGCATGAGTGATAATCAAAATCGAGTCCTGATACCTTGTGCGCAAACCCGTTGACAAGGTGATCATCATCCGTGAAGAACGATTGCCCGGCTGCTGACCATGCAAATGCCGTGAGCAGGAATGTCATGATAATCAGGAACTTTTTCATTGTACTCTTTTATTTAATAAATGCCTTTACAAGCACTGCCTCTCTTTCTGAAAGATTGATTATCCGAATGCTGCCGGCAGCAGCAGGAATTACAAATGTTTCCGCATAGCTTATTTCACGCCTTATACCGATTTCCGTTTCAACCATGATCCGGTCACCGTCAACCAGGTTCATTACAAGGCACCTGTTGTCAGTCAGAATCGTGGCAGAGGTCTTAATGACATGCCTGTGAACATCATACATGTGAGTTTCATGGGTAGGCAGGTGCCACGTCTGCCAGTCATCTCCCTCCTCCAGGAGGACGGGCTTCGACTTCAGGTTTTCAGTGACGTATTCCCCCTTCCTCTCAAAGAAGAGGTTCTCCATTGCCCTGCCGATGTTAAGGTCACGCGGCTGCCCGCTGAGATCCATCCTTAGCCAGTCATACATCTTGAATGTAAAGATATAGGGTGTGGTACTGATCTCAAGGACCAGGTTGTTTTTCCCGGAGCCGTGCACCGTCCCGTAAGGGATCAGGAAGAGATCATGCCTGGCCGCCGGATGGCCCATCACGAACCTGTCAGCGTCAAATGGAACCTGCTTCTCCCTGCTTTCCTCCAGCTTCTCCCTGAATGCGGCCGGGTCTATATCGTCCCTGAAACCAAGGTAGACGGTTGCATTATCCTTTGTATCAAGTATATAATATGCTTCTTCCTGTGTGAAGCTCTCGCCGAAGTGATCACGGGTGTATTCCGGCCGCGGGTGACACTGAAGCGACAGGTTTCCCCCGTTGAATGTATCGAGGAAGTCAAACCTGATAGGGAACTCCGTCCCGAACCGCCTGTGACAGTCGCCGAGAACTGCATCTCCTGCGATGAACATAAGGCAGTCAAACGATACCTCCAGGAGCAGTGATGAACTCTCCAGGAGCAGTCCGTTCTCAGGGGTTATCAGTTCAAATGACCAGGCATAGTTGGGAGCCTTGCCATCCAGTCCGCTGATGTTATCCTTTATCCATGTCCCGCCCCATGGTCCGGGCTCAAACCACGGCCTGACCCTGAAGAAGCTGCGGCTCATGGTCCGGAGGGCATCACGCAGAACGTCACCTTCAGTCCAGGCAGGTTCATCCGGCCTCTGGGCATCAACAAAAAGATCAACTGATCCCAGTATGGCTTCCTTATGCCTGTTGAGCACCGGCCAGTCAATGAAGTATGACCGCCTGTAAAACTCCTTCGGGCTGAGAGCCCGCGTCAGCCCGAGGTTGGTAATCAGCCCCTCCCTTGACCTGTACTGCTGCTCATTCTTCGGCAGATCTGCATATACGGTCAGCCCGTGCCAGCCTGCCAGTGCCGCACCTGGCCCGGTAATAATGCTGACATCAAATTGCGGGGAGGGTTTTACAGACAGCAGTTTATCCATCTCAAAAAAGTCTGCCAGATGCAATGGGCACCTCTTGCCGAATAGCGGATCATCACCCCCGGCCCAGGGAGCTGTCATCTCAAGGATTACCGGTTCAGGCTTCAGGAAGCGGCCGGTATCGATCCATTCAACCTTAATGCTTCTCTCTGCCGCAATTGCACTGACGGCTTCCCTGATGCGATCCCGGGAAACTCCGTTGTAACCGTCAAAAATCACAACTTTTTCCTGCAGCAATCTCTCCGCCA
>SBFZ01000214.1 GCA_006227095.1 Bacteroidota bacterium
TTGCCGACTTATTTCAGCAGTGCTTCCAATGCTTCCTTAACCGCGGTTACCAGCTGCGGATCCGCGCCATTCTGCATGTCTCCGAATGTGGTGCGTACATAGATGTCAGGCTTCACACCTGTCTTCTCAAGGTCATTCCCTTCCAGGTCATAACAGCCCCATGCCGGCAGGCGGGTTGAGGAACCGTCAACAAGCATCCTCCCCGAGGTGAATATTATCCACCTGTAAGTCTCTGTACCGACAATTGTACCCAGTTTCAACTGCCTGAAGGCGGCGGCGGTCATCTCGGCATCGCTCAGCGACTGCTCATTCACCATCAGGATGATGGGTCCGCCTGACGGCGCGAAGTTTGGCTGCGGAGACCGCTTCCCGTTGCGTGCCTGCCACTCGAGGTAGGGCTTCTGAGAGAGAAATTGTATGACATCGTCATGCACGTTCCCTCCCCTGTTGTTGCGGATGTCAAGTATCAGCGCCTCCTTGCCGAGGGCAATGCCCGTCATGTCAATCAGGAACTTTTCAAGGCTCGGTGTGCCCATGTCCTTCATATAGACATAACCCACCCTGCCCCCTGACAGGCTGTCAACAATCTTCCTGTTCTCATCAATCCATCCGTCATATAGCAGTGTCTTCAAAGCTCCGGACCTGACGGGCGCAAGTGTCATGTCAAACTCCCTTCCTTTCCGTTCGAAGCGGAGAGTGATCTCCTTCTCAAGCTGCGGCAGGGTGAAGAATTTATCACGGTCAGAAGAACGATCCACCGGAGTGCCATTCACAGCTACCAGCCTGTCGCCTGCACGGAGCGGAGAATCAGTCAGGTCGGCAGGGGAGCGCTTCACCCATCCCTCAACCACGAAAGGATCATCGTCACGGAAAATAATACCCGTAGCGTTGGTCTGTAACCTGTAGAAGGGCTTCGCCTCGTCACCGGAACTGCTGAAACCCAGGTGCGACGAGTTAAGCTCACCGAGCATGTCATTCTGGATGGTCCTCAGGTTGTCCCTGTTCCGTACCAGCGGCAGGTATTGCTCATACCGTGCAAGCATAGCCTTCCAGTCGACACCGTGATAGTTCAGGTCGTAGAAATGTTCCGCCAACGTTGCCCAGTTCTCGTAAAACATCTGTACGAACTCATCATGCAGGTTCTTGCTGAACGTGGCTGACAGTGTAATCTTGTCTGCTTTGCCCTCAGCCGGTTTTACCTCGTAAACATCCCCGGATATTAGAGCATAGAACTTGTCTCCTGTCATGATCAGCCTGCTGAAACCCTTATCACCTATTGCCGCACTCTTTGGCGGGTCAAACGGCGAGAGCTCCACCTTCGTCATCACCCTGTCTCCCGGGTTGGGTGAGTTGTTGAAGAGCAACATCGTCTTGCCCCTGACATTGAAAACGTGAGGTGACGACTGCGAATTCCCTTTTACATCGATCTGTTCCCAGCGGTCAGTAATTCCGTCTGTCTCAATTTTAATATCAACCTTCAGGCTGTCCTTCGAGGGCTTCTTCGCGAAGAGCTTGCCATACTCCTCGGTCCGCAGCGACTCGCTGAAACGGTACAGTGGTATACGGTAGATCTTACTGACCCCTGCCCCTCTCGGGAAGCCGGGATTGTACCTGTCGGCGCTTATGTAGATATACCTGCCGTCAGGCGACCAGCAGGGATCTGACTCAGCTACACCGTTATTGGTGATGGTGTGAATCTTCGACTCCTTCGTGTCATAGATGAAGATATCCTGCTCAAAGTTCCGGAAGGCAGCATACAAAATATACCTGCCATCAGGAGAAAACCGGGGCTGGGTGGGCCTGAACCAGAACTCATCCTTTATGATACCGGTCACATTGAAATTCTTAAGGTCGATAAGGTCAATGTAGCTGTCGCCGCTGTTGACCAGGGCCTTCTCCCCGTCAGGGCTGACAAGGAGGTTCTGCAGGGTGCGCTCGTAGCTTGTAATCTGCTTCTCCGCCTCAGGTGCCGGGGCGGAGATGGTGAACAGGTTCGCCCATCCCTTCACGGTACGGGTATAGATGAGCGACTCATTATCCTTCATCCACCTGACCTCCTGTACCCTCTCGCCCCTGTCGGTGGGCATCTCCCTGACAAATTTCCCGGCAATATCGGATACAAAGAGCCTCCCGCGTGATACAAAAGCAATTTTTTTACCGTCGCCCGACACGTCGAAGTCGGTGATCTTGCCTGCACTGTTGTACCCTATCTCCGTTGCGAGGTTCTCATTCGACCAGACGCTGATTTCGCAGGGCGAACTCTGGGCTGTTGCGACATCATAGGTCCATACCCGGTAGTCACGCGCAAAAACCACGAACCGGCCGTCGGCGCTCACCTGCGGACGGCGGATGGAGGTCGGGAAAGTGGTCACCTGTCGCTTTGCGCCATTGTCAAAAGTATAAAGATTGTATTCCGAATTGCCTTCGTCAGATGCGAACCATACTTTACCATTATGGTCAGCTGAGGGCCATAAATCCTTCCCCTCCCAGTCGGTCAACCGCTTATATTCCCCGGTTTTCCTGTTGTAATACTCAATGTCAGGGTTATTCTCTCCCCTGTATCTCTTCCTGTGGGAGAACATCTGGCTCTCCCAGGAGGTTGTGAAGTACCATTCAGTGCCGTTGCTGCCCGGTATTTCAATCACATTGTGTGCCTGGTCGAAGTAATTATCCGAAAACAGACGGACAGGGGTCCCTCCTGTTGCGGAAACAGTGTAGGCGCCAAATGTATTGAACCTGTCAGAGGTGAAATAGACAGTTTTTGAATCCCATGACCAGCTGTCTGGAAAGTCATTGCCGTCATGCCATGTCAGCTGCTTCAGGCTGCCCCCTTCCACTGGCATGATGTATACATCTGCATTCCCGTTCTGGGTTGAGGCGAATGCCAGCCACTTCCCGTCGGGAGAGAACCGCGGAACAGATTCCTCGCCGGTCATTGCCGTGATACGGTGTGCCGTGCCGCCCGTTCGGTCAGCCATCCAGAGATCACTCTCATAGACAAATACGATTTTTGAACCGTCAGGAGAGATTGCCGGGTCAGAGAGAAAGGCTGACTGCCCCTGGCCGCTCACATTGGCGCCAATTGACGCAACCATCAGGATGTAAAGGAGTTTTTTCATGGCTTATGGATTAACTGGTAACATATCAAAGATATAAAATCCCGAATTGCAGAACCGGATGTTTTTCAGCACCGGTTAGGGACGGCCTGTTATGAGGGAAGGAAGAAGGCATTAATTGTGTGATTGACTATATTTGGTGATCATAATAAATACATCATGAAATCGGGATCATACTTTCTTAGCCGGCAGCGTGGGTTTATGCTGATCATAAAAGCCCTGGTGCTGGCCAGCGTGGGACTCTCCTCGTGCAGCCGTGCAGACCGGACGGAGTATACAGCCTCCGGCGTCACCAAGCTGCTGGCCACATACAGGTATGAGACCCTTAAAGATGTCAGGTACGACCTGGCTTTCAGGATTGATACCGGTAAGAACAGCCCGGTTGAGGGAACCGCTGTGATTGAGTTTGAGCGCACCTCAGGCCGTGAGCCACTGGTAATCGATTTCAAAGTGCCCGCAGACAACCTCAGGTCAGTTTCCGTTAACGGAAGGGAGGCTGAGGCCGTTTTAACCAACGGTCATATCATCATTGACCGTGACCTTCTTTCGCGAAGATTCAACCGTGTGGAGGTAAGCTTCCGTGCCGGAGACCTCTCGCTGAACAGGAATGATGAGTATCTATATACACTGTTCGTCCCTGACCGGGCCTCAACAGCCTTCCCCTGCTTCGATCAGCCCGACATCAAGGGCCGCTTCACCCTGGCACTCGATATCCCGGTGTCATACAGGGCCATGTCAAACAATCCAGTCGTCTCGGCTGACTCCTCGGAAGACCGGGTAACTCTTCGCTTCAGCGAGACGAAGCCGATCAGCACATATTTGTTTGCCTTCGCCGCAGGCAAATTTGACCTGGTTGAAAAAGAAATCGACGGTGTGAAGATGGAGATGCTGCACCGTGAAGCCCGGCCGGGGTACGTTGAAAGCAACTCGGAAGAGATCTTCCGGCTTCATTACAGTGCCCTGAAATGGCTTGAGGAGTACACTCAGATACCCTACCCATTTGACAAGTTTGGCTTTGTACTTCTGCCACCGTTCCAGTACAGCGGGATGGAACATCCCGGATCAATTTTTTACAGGGCTTCTTCGCTGATGCTCGAGGCCTCTCCCACCCTGAATGAGCAGCTTTC
>SBFZ01000021.1 GCA_006227095.1 Bacteroidota bacterium
AAGTGATATTTACAACATTCATGTAAAAAAAACGTGGCCGGATTTTTCTCCGTTAATTATTTCACATTACTTTGTCCTACTATTCTTATAGGATTAATAGTTTATATAGCATTTGATTATGAAAACAAAAACACTAAGGAACATTTTTCTTTCAGTATTCCTTGCTGGCATGGTAACAACAGGGTCAGCGCAGGGCCCGGCCCTGCTGATAAAGGAGAGTCAGATGAAAATCTCAGGCACCTCCAATCTTCATGACTGGCATGAGGTAGCCGAAGATTTCACAATTGAATTGAAACTTACATCTGATGATTCCTTTTCACCGGTTATCGAAAAGGTTACCCTTATCTGCAAATCAGCTTCAATCAGGAGTGATAATTCAATAATGACTAACAAAACGCATGATGCGCTAAAGGTCGGGAGTCACCCTGAAATCAAATTTGCCTCCTCGCAGGTGTCAGCTTTGCAACTGCAGAGCGGAGGCTTCTCATCAGCCATCACAGGTGAACTGACAATAAACGGTATAAAGAAACAGGTTACCGTACCTGTTGAAGGAGCCCTTGACGGCAACAGGCTGACTGTGAAAGGAGCTAAAAAGGTCTTGATGAGCGATTACGGTATCAAAGCTCCTACTGCCCTTATGGGAACCCTTAAAACAGGTGACGAGGTGACAGTATCATTTGACCTGAAATTTGAGATCCCCTCAAACAACGTGATTATTACTGCATTAAACAAATAACAAAAATTAAAATGAAAAAAGTTTTACTAGTATCATTCCTTGCTGCAATATTATCATTCGCAGCATTTGGCCAGTTCGAAGAATCTCAGATTAAGGGAGAAGATTTTGAGAAACTAAAAGTAAGGCTCGGAGCTGATTTTGCGATGCAATACCAGGTCCTTGACCACTTTGCTGACAGTGCCCTTATACCTCTGGGAACAGGTTTTAACCTCCCTACGGCAAACATGGTAATTGAGTCATTGCTTGCTCCTGGTATCAAGGTGAATCTTACAACCTACCTTTCATCACGTCACCACAATGAGACTTGGGTCAAGGGTGGTTACCTGATCATTGATGAACTGCCATTCTTTAAGTCAGAAAAGATTGACCGTCTGATGGACTATCTGACCCTTCGTGTAGGGGACATGGATATTAATTTCGGGGATGCTCATTTCAGGCGTTCGGATAACGGGCATGTTGTCTCTAATCCGTTCGTGGGAAATTACATTGTCGATGCCTTCAGTACACAGATTGCAGCCGAATTGATGTTCCGATCCAATGGCTGGCTTCTTATGGGCGCGGTTTCAACAGGTTCTCTCAAACCGGCACTTGCAGGGTACAGTGCTTCATCAGGCTATACCGCATATGACACACACCGGGAACTGGCATTCTACTGGAAGGGAGGTTACGACAGGCAGCTCTCCGATGATTTCCGTATCCGGCTTACACTGTCAGGCTACCACTCACCCAACCATCACTTCGGTTCACTCTATTACGGTGACAGGGCCGGTTCAAGGTATTACCTGGTCATGAACAGGGTAACAAACAGTCCCAATGACGTGGATATTACAAAAAACCATCTGTCAGGATCATGGAGTCCCGGCTTTACAGATAAAAACAATGCCTTTATGTTCAACCTTTTCTCACGCTATAAGGGCCTTGAATTCTTCGGAACATTTGAAAATATGAATGCCACTTCACTTGCAGGTGCAGAGATTGACCTTTCTCAGTATGCCGTGGAGGGAATATACCGATTCGGGAATGAAGAACAGTTCTACGGAGGGCTCCGATACAACAGGGCCTGGAATAAAAGCGATCAGTACATTACAAGGTTTCAGGCAGGCGCAGGGTGGAACATTATTGAGAGCATACTTCTCAAACTGGAATATGTAAACCAGAACTACTCCGGTTTCACTTCACAATACGGAGCCGATGCTGGATTTAAAGGAGTGATGGTTGAAGCCGCAATCTCCTTCTGAAATGAGGCAGCCCTTCAGGATACTGAATCTGGTGACATTACTCCTCCTTGCCGGAGGAGTGATGTCTCCATTGTATTCTGAGGGAAAAGAAAAGAAGGACTCATCAGGATGTGGCAGTTACCTTATCATCAGGGGTGAGACCAATCTGAACCGCTTTAGCTTTTCCTACACAGGCGAGCCCCCGGTGGCCGGTTATTCCCCTGGTTTTCATCCCCAAAACTCCGGGCCTGAGATATTAATCCCTGTAAAACAGTTTGAGCCAAGCAATCCCCATATGTATAATGATTTCCTGGAGCAGCTGAAGGAACAAACATATCCGTATATAACTATAAGGATTAATGATCCGGGCTCAGCAGAAACCGGGGATGAACCAGGCCTTACCATTCAAAATGTCATGATTACGCTTTCAGGTGTAACAAGGCACTATACTATTGAATGCGAAAAGATTGTGTGCGGAGGCAAGTACATAATCAGGGGTACTGAAACTCTGAAGCTGACTGATTTTGATATCTCCCCGCCTGAAAAACTGAACGGGCTTATTAAAGTCAAAAATGAGATCACTGTAAGTTTCGGCATAATGCTTAATTTTACGGGTGAGAATTCATATGCAATCTCAAAATGAAAATCAGTACCCGAACCCGATATGGCGTCAGGGCCATGATCGAAATTGCGAGGGGAGAGCCCGACCGTGGTGTCTTTCAGAAAGAGATTGCCATCAACCAGTCGCTTTCATTAAAATACCTTGATCATATCATTCATGCCCTCAAGACTGCCAGGCTTATCAGCAACGCTAAGGGGAAAAAAAGCGGATATATCCTTACCAGGAAGCCGTCAGAAATAACGGTTTTTGATATACACCGTGCGTTTGAACCGGGTATTTGCCTCGTCGACTGCCTTTCAGGCACATATAAGTGTGATCTGAGCCATGGCTGCATGGCCCGTGGTTTCTGGGGCGAGCTTAATAATCTCATACTTTCCTATTTCAGGTCAGTGACGCTTGATGATCTTATGAACAGAAGAGTAAATCTTGAAGATGGGTTATTATCCGAAGATTTAAAGAGAGAAGAGGCTCAATAGTCTTAACCTCCAGCACACGGCAATGAACACGCTGACAAACGAAGAAGAGGCCCGTTACCAGCGCCAGATAAAAATCCCCGGTTTTGGGACAGACGGGCAAAAGAAGCTCAAGAAGGCTTCTGTTCTGGTTATCGGTGCCGGAGGTCTTGGATCACCCGTGCTAATGTACCTCGCGGCTGCAGGAGTGGGCCGGATCGGAATAGTTGATTCCGATGAGGTAACTACCAGCAACCTGCAGAGACAGATACTTTATGGAACTGATGATATTACCAGGCCCAAGGCCGAAGCGGCAGCTGAAAAGCTGAGACATATGAATCCGCACACGGAGGTCATGGCGTATCCCGTACGATTCACGTCTGAGAATGCCGCCTCACTCCTGCAGGGTTATGATCTGGCTGTAGATTGCAGTGACAATTACTCAACACGGTATATCCTCAGTGACGCCACCCTGCATGCCGGAATACCAATGGTCTATGGCGCTGTAACAGAGTTCATGGGGCAGGCTTCCGTCTTCAACTACAGGGGCGGACCCTCCTATCGCGATCTTTACCCTGAGGAGATGCACCAGACCCCGGGTGAGAAACCCGGTCCCCCCGGGGTGGTGGGCCCCATGCCCGGAATAATCGGTTCAGTCCAGGCATGCGAGGTGATCAAAATAATCACCGGCGCAGGTGATGTGCTGTCAGGCCTGCTTCTTCAGTCTGACATGCTCAACCTCAGGATAGAAATTATTTCGCTCTGAAACAGTAGACCCATAACGCTTTTTTTACGAAATTAGTTCTGTGGACCTAACTGTTGTGACCCGATGAATATAGGGTTCAATGGCAAATTTGCAGTACTGTTCCTGTTGCTTCTGACAGTAACCGTGGAGTCTCTCCTTTCCCAGGAGCCGGCTGATACATCCGCTATCTCCAAAACCACATCTGAGGCGTATACCATAGCCAGAAGGAATCCGGATATTGCAATCATAATGTCACACCAGGCCATGACTTCTTCGAGGAAGCTTGACTATTCGAAGGGAATGGCTGATGCATCACTGGCACTCGGGATGGCTTACCTGGCAAAGTACAATCCGGGCGACAGTGCCTGGTACTACAATGACCTGGCCCTGAAATTCTACGAAAAAGATGGCGATAAGGCCGGAATGGGGCGGGCATGCTACGGCCTTTCA
>SBFZ01000124.1 GCA_006227095.1 Bacteroidota bacterium
AGCCTGGCAAATTTCACAGCCATGGCAATGGTATCCTCAAGGGCTTTCATCTCCAGGCTGTTGCTGTAACTGAACCCTATTGACCCGCCGGTGATGACACGTATTCCCACTCCTGCGGAGTCAGCCTCTTCTATGGTTTCAATCTCATTGTTCAGGATATTCACCGACAGGTTGCGGCCGGCAGATATGTATATTTCAGCAGCATCGGCTCCCGCACCGAGAGCTTTTGATACCAGTTTCTCTGCAAGTGATAAATAATTCATATCATTGATTGTTTATGATTCACACTAAGCTTTGCTGCCTCCCACGTTTATTCCCCTGATCCTTACGGTGGGCTGTCCTGCTGTAACCTCTGCACTCTGGCCCTTGCCGCATATGCCCGGACCGAACGCCAGATCATTGCCCACTGCATCGATATTTGAGATCACATCCATGCATGATCCTATCAGTGTCGCTCCCCTGACAGGTACGGTCTTTTTACCGTTCTCTATCAGGTAGGCCTCACGGCATGTGAAGTTGAACATGCCGGTGACGGGGTTTACACTTCCGCCGCTGAGGCTCTGTACATAGATACCCTTCTTTGTGGAAGCCAGTATTTCAGCGGGATCATCATTCCCCTGTGCAATGAAGGTGTTTGTCATCCTGGGAATGGGGATATACCTGAAGCTCTCCCTCCGGCCGTTGCCGGTCCGGTTCATCCCCAGCTGGCCGGCGCTGAGGATGTCAGTCATGTAGCCATTAAGTACGCCGTTTTCTATCAACACATTACGCTGTGCCGGTGTTCCTTCGTCGTCATGATTGATTGTGCCCCTGTAGTTGGGCAGGGTACCGTCATCAATCATTGTAAAGCAGTCACTGGCAACCTTCTGTCCCACTTTCCCGGTGAACGCACCAATTCCCTTTGCTATGTTGTCAGCCTCAAGCGGATGGCCTACTGCCTCATGGACCAGCACGCCGCCCCAGCCGTTCTGCATCACCACATCCATTATGCCTGCCGGGGCCTCCTGGGCCGCAAGCATTACAATGGCTTCGCGGGCCGCATTCCGGGCAACCTCTTCGGGGGTCACCTGTGAGAACATCTCGAACCCGCTGTGCATGCTTAACCGTTCACGGGCCATGTGCCTTGAACCACCTTCAGAAGACATCGCCTGAACGATGAAGAAGAGAAGAGGCAGTTCATCACGCAGGTAAAGGCCCTCACTGTTGGCAATGACCCGTCCCCTGACCTCATCATAGTAATCAACCATTGCCATCTTTATCCTCGGATCATAGGCAAGAGCCGCCTGGTCTGCCCTCCTGATCATCTCTATACGCTGCTCATCAGCAATTTCGCCCAGGGGCATCTCAACGGTAACGAATGAACTGTAGTCTGCATCTGAGAGGCTCACGGTTGTGCCTGCCGTTCCACCTGAGGCAACGTAGGAAGCCACCTCGGCAGCACGCATAAGACCCGCTTCATCCACAACATCCGTATACGCGTAACCGGTTTTATTGCCGCTGATGACCCTGACGCCGGCACCCTGGCTGATGCCATAGAGGCCGCTACGGAATTTTGATTCTTCCATGACAATCTGCTTCGAGATGCGGTTTTCAATATACACCTCTGAGAAATTGCCCCCTTTTTCAAGCGCCTTTTTGAGCACCCGTGATATCATATCCCTGTCAGTATCAAGCACTGACGCAGTAGCGGCGCCGCTGCCGCAGGAGGTGAGCTGAGAGAGCAGCGCGGGGGTCAGGGCTACAGCCAGGCCACCCTTCGCCGTCAGTCCCAGAAAACGCCTGCGGGGAATGTCGCGAACGGAAAATTGGTGTAATCTCATAATGATTCCTCCAAGTTAAATGGTTGAGTATTGTATTGATTATCTGATAATGAATTCTTTCGCGGGTAGTATTCCTGCCCTGGTGGTAACAACCGTGGCAGAACCCTTAAGCTCAGCTGTGTCAAAGAGGCGGATGATGAAATGTGCCTCTGCGATGGCACCTCCGGGAGTATAACCAACCGTTTCGGATATATACTCAGGTCCCCTGCTCTCCTCATCGGAATACATCATGTTTCCCCTCCTGGGAGCAGGAGGCAGGGGTTCAAGAATCCTGTAGCGGGATCCCTTTTCATTTCCTCCTTCAATTGTTATTCTGACCTCATCAGGCTTCACTATCTTGACCAGGTGGGCCTGGCTTAGCGCCGTTGGCAGTTTCCCGGCATTCCTGAACCTGACGGTGAGTTTGTAATCAACTGAATCCCCGCGGTGCTTTTTAACCCTTTTGACAGTATACTCCTCCCATTCCAGCCTGGGAAGATGGCTTATCAGCGCCTTGTTGAACAGTGCCTGGTTTGCAGCCCATTTTTCAAGATGTGCGGCAGGCGGATTCTGACTGAAGAACTTGGGATGAAAACCCCCGGCCTCAACACTGTCATGAAGAGGATGACTGACCGGTTTCCACTCATGGAATCCTTCGCCGCCGTTCTCCTCATCATCCCAGGCCAGCATATCAACCTGGTCCTTGTCTCCGTCACCGTCATAATCCTTGTATCTCCCCCCGTTCCACAGCTCGTCACCGTACCAGATGGCTCCGTAGTACCAGTATCCGAAATCAGGGCCATGGCCGAACAGAGGCTGCCCGCTGCCATAATCATTGTATACGTCGCCGGCCCTCTCATACCCGGTGATCCTGCCGGCAAGATCATCAAAATAAATGTACCACTTAAGGTCTTCCGGGTACATCCGCTCTTCAGAAGGAGAAGTTGAGGGAGGGCGCAGATGCATCGGGACGGTGGTGTCCATGGAATTAACCACATAGATATTCGGGTGGGTCATCAGGAAGGCAAAGACAGCCCTGGTCTCAGGCTCGCTGAGGGGATAGGCTCCGGCGCCCCTCTGGGTGAATCCCCTTCCTGTCATCTCACGCTCCGGCCTCCAGTTCTCGGGGTAATTCCGGTGGAGATCAAGGCCCCCTATACCGTCTTCGTTGATACGTCCGTCACCATCATTGTCGATCCCCTCGGCAGAGGTGGCATAAATTCCTTCCCCTCGCGGGACCCTCTTCATTATCCGTCCTGAAGGGTCTGCCGGGTCCGGGATAAGCGTGCCGTTCTTCCTGTCCGGCCAGCGGAGGGTAAGGATAATGCCGTCACCGTCAAGATCCTCGGGTGGATCCTCGTCATAAAGTCCGTCATTGTCGTTGTCATCAGGCCTGACGGTGCTCCGGTTGCTCTGGGCGGTATTCAGATACAGCTCATGACCGTCAGGGTTATTGACCGGGCGCAGGTATACCGTAAAGTGGTCAAGGAGGTCAGTGATTTCCGGGTCATTGCCGTAACCTTCAATAAGGTGCCTGGCCAGCCAGAGGACTGATTCGGCACCGGTAATCTCACCACTGTGCCTGTTGCCCTCAAAAAAGGCTGCAGGCTTGTCTGTGTCTGTGCCGTTTTTGCTGCTGGTGAGTGTCATCTGCATTACCGGCCTCCCTTCATAGCTCCGGCCAACCTCATAGAGAGTGACTATTTCGGGGTGCTCTTCTGCCCACCTTGTCATCCAGTGGCAGATGACACCGTAGGTATGATACCTGTCAAACGACAGGGTGTCACCGGGAGAATACTCAACCCCGGGGTGCTGTACCCTCGGGAAGAAACTGATTCCGTGCCTCTGCCCTCCGACAGTATATATTGAGGAGTCAGGTATGGCATGATCCTGCGCCCCGATGAATCGGGTGGCGCCGGAAACAAGAACAATAAAAAGGATTCCGGTGATTCTTTTCATGGCGGAAATCTTGAAATGAATAAAAAACGCAATCAAGTTAATGATTCTGGCTTAATAATCAGCCTCTTCTTGAAATCACCTCAAGTTTATTCATGTCGGTGATTTCTATTGTCCGGCCGGTTGTTTTTATGATGCCATCCCGCCTGAATTCTGAAAACGTGCGAATTACATTGGCAGAACTCATGCTGATCAGGTCGGCTATTTCCTTCCTGGAGACAGGCAGCTCAAATATTCTTGAATGATAAATCTCGCTGGAAAAATAAAGCAGTACAAAAGCAATGCGCCCGGCCAGGTTCCTTTTCCTGATCTCCAGGCCCAGGGAAATAATGTTCTCGGAAGTCTTGGAAAGTGCCGTAATGAGCTTAAGGGCAAATTTGCCATTGTTAAGTATCAGATCCTTAATAAGGTCAATCTTTATACAGCAGACCACAGAGTCTTCAAGTGCAGAAAGGGA